>CALKYG010000355.1 GCA_938003575.1 uncultured Alphaproteobacteria bacterium | reverse complement strand
GTCCAGTCGCCGTCGGCGGTGCGGTGAACGTCGGAGCGGCCGATGGAGAAGCCGGCGGCGCCCGCGTCGAGCGCTTCCTTCAGCAGCGCCTGCATCAGCTTGATGTCGTCTTCGGTCGCGTCCTCCTGAAAGCTTGCGCGTTCGCCCATCGCGTAAACGCGAATGGGGTCGTGCACCGCCATCGCCGCGAAGTCGATCGTGTGCGGCGTTGAATCGATCTTGTTGAGGTAATCGCCGAAGCTTTCCCAGCCCCAGCTGATCCCTTCATGCAGCGCTGTCCCCGGAATGTCCTCAACGCCCTCCATCAGGCGGATGAGGCGGTCGTGATCCTTCGGGCGCACCGGCGCGAAGCCGACGCCGCAATTCCCCATCAGGATCGTCGTCACGCCGAAATTGACCGAAGGGCGCATTTCCTCGTCCCAGGAAATCTGGCCGTCATAATGGGTGTGAAGATCGACAAAGCCCGGCGTCACGATCGCGCCTTCGGCGTCGATCGAATGGTCCGCATCCTCGGCGCAACGCCCGATTTCGGTGATCCTGCCGTCCTTGACGCCGATGTCGGCGCGGACCGGCTCGCCCCCGTCCCCGTCGAAAACGAGCCCGTTCCTGATCTTGACGTCGAAAGTCATGGAAATCTCCTGCGCGGCGTCCGCTGAGATTAGCGCGCCCCGGGAATGCCGCAATCGCGCCGCGCAGCGCCTTCCGCCTAGAAATGTCCCCAGGAAAGCAGCCGCGCCATGATGAGGATCAGCGATATGCACGCCCAGAAAGTGAGGCGCGCCCGCAACGCTCCGTACCATGACGGAAAATCGGAAGCCGCGCGCAAATCGCGCATCAAGATCCAGACAAAGACGGTGATGAGGATGAGGTAGCGCTGCACGGACGGAACTGAAATCGTCAGGAACCCGGCGGGCCAGATTGCAAACCATGCAGCCAGCGTCGCGATCATGCCGGGCAGGACGGAGGCCGGCGCATGACTGCGCAGGCCGGCGCCCGCGCCCGCGCCCGCGAGATAGGCGGCGATGATCCCGCCATAGGAAAGGACGAGCGTGTGGATGTTGAGCGCCGCCCATTGCGGAACGATGAGCGGCGAGGTCCACATGGCGGCGGCGCCGAATGCGAACGGCGCAAGGCCGAGAAGGCCGAGGCGCGTCATCTCCTCCTGCTGGCGTGTCATCGGGCGCTCCCTGCCTTTCATCATACGCGCAAGGGCGGGCGCTGCGAAACGCTGCAACGGGAGAAAATCAAAAAGCCGCTTCGCCTTTGAGGCGAGCGGCTTTCCGGCGGCGCCGACCGCCCTTTCTATTGTGCGGGCGCGAGTTCGTTTGCGGCGGGGTCCGGCGTTTTCGGGGCCCAGGCGGCGACTTCCGCATCGATCGTCGCCTTTTCATTCGCCGGCATTGACGCTGCGAGACTCTGCGCCATTTCGCCGGCCTGCGTGTCGCCGTTCCGCGCCGCCACCGAATACCAGAAATAAGCCTTGGCGCGGTCCTGGACGCCGGAGGCCGCGCCGTCGGGCGTTGGATGATAGGTGGCGCCGAGATTGTACTGGCTGTCGACGAGCCCGAAATTCGCGGCCTTCTCGAACCAGGCGATCGACGCCTGCAAATCGATCGGGCCGCCTTCGCCCCGGGCCGCCATGACGCCGAGCCGGTGCATGGCGAGAACATTGCCGCCGTTCGCCGCGCGCTCGAACCACATGCGCGCCTGTCCAAGGTCGCGATCGTATGGCTGGCCGAGCTTGTAAATCTCGCCGATCTGCAATTGCGCAGGCGGATGGCCGAGCGCGGCCGCCTGCTCGATCTCCTTCAGCGCCGCTTTCGCTTCCGCGTCCGTCGTCGCGCTTTTGAGCGCGGCGATGTTGTCGAGATAGAGCTGGCGCGGGCGCACGACCGGCTCCGCCGCAGCGGCCGGGCTGATGCGCTCGTCAAGTCCGGGACCGCCGGCGACCTGCCTCGGCGTTTCAATATTTGCGGCCGGCCGTTCGGCCTTGCGGCCGCGCGTGTCCTTGAACATGAGGAAGGCGGCGGCGGCGGCGAGGCCGATGGCGCCGACGAGTCCGATGACGCCGCCGGCGTTCGGGACCTTCGTCAATCTGGCGACGGCGGCGTTGGCGCCGGCGAGAAGATTGGGGGCCGGTTTTCCGGCGTCCGCATCACGATCGCTTTCGGCGGGCGCGACGGCCGTTTCCTCGGCCGCGTCCCGTTTGTCGCCGCCGCGATTCTTGAGGCGTGAAAGAATGCCGGCGACGCGGGCCTTGATCGACGTCGGCGCGGCCGCGTCTTCGTTGCTGTCGTCCGCCGCCGGCCTTTCCACGACGGGCGCGGCAGGGGTTGCGGACTTTTGGGCCTCAGCCTCCTGTTTGCGGCGCTTGATCCGCGCGGCGAGAATCGCGCGCTGTTTCGGCGTCAGTTTTTTCCGCGGGGGCGCCGCTTCTTCCGCCGCGGCCTTCGCCGCCGCTTCGCGCGCCGCCTGGCGCGCCGCTTTCAGGTAATCGGCGCGATCCTGAGCCTCTTCGGCGGGCTGAACCGCGACCGGCGCCGGCCCGGCGTCGAAATCATCCTCATCGTGCTCGAAAGTCTCGTCGGACGTTTCTTCTTCCGTCCGGTCCTCAAGGTCCCGCCCCGTTTCGTCCGCCGGCGCCGGCGCATCAATGCCGAAGGCTTCGCGGATTTCGGCGAGAACGTCTTCCGTTTCGCTTGCCTCGTCGCCGGCGTTCAGCGCGTCGTCCGACTCAAAACCGAAATCATCGTCTTCCGCTTCCTCCAGCGCCTCTTCCGGCCCGGCGGCGTCGGCCTTCGGAATCGTCGTCGTCGGGATCGGCTCTTCAAGCTCAAGCGCCGCGAACGCGTCTTCGAGTTCGCTGTCGATGTCGACGAACGGCGACGCCTCCGCTCTGGGCGGGGGCTCGGCGGCAAACGCGGCGGCCGGCGCCGTTTCCTCGTCCTCATCCGCGCGGCGCCCCGCGGCCGAAACGCGGCCGGTCGCCTCTTCAAGGCGGCGCACCATGTCGTCAAACGATTGCTGCAACGCCTCGATGCGGTCTTCCGTGCGCTGCGCGATCTCCGACACCGCCGCTTCGATTTCGGCGCGCGCAGCGGCCTGATCGCCAGCGTCCGCACTGGCGAACTGGTCCCGGAGGTCGGCGATCGTTTCGGCGACTTTCTGCACGCCTTCGGCGCTGCGCTTCTCGGCGGCGTCGATTTGCTGCGACAGCTTCGCGATCGTCGACTCGAGCGCCCGCATCTGGTCGCCGCCGCGCTTGATCTCGTCGCCGAGAATGCGAAGGCGCAGGCCCGTTTTCTGGATGAAATCCGCGTCGATCGACTCGCCGGCCTCGGCCTTCATCTGCGCGGCTTCGGCCGCGATCTTCTCCGCCCGCGCAATGCGTTCCGCCATGCCTTCGATGGCGTCCCTGACGGCGCTGGCGCTCACGGCGTCGTCGCCCGCGCCCTGATCGAGACGTTCCGCGATCGACTGGAGCTGACGTTCGGCCGCGTCGATGCGGGCGACTGTCGACTTCTCCGAATTCGAGAACTGGACGGCGATCTGCCCGACGGCGCGTTCAAGCGCGCGCAACGCCTCGATGCGCTGCCGGTCGGTTGATTTCTCCTCTAGCGCTCTGACGCGCGCGGCGAGCGCTTCATCGCCGCCCGCGGACGGCGCATCCGCGCGCTCAAGCCGCTGCAGGCGCTCAACGGCGCCGCCGAGGCTGCGCGCCAGATGATCGACGGCTGCGGCGCCTTTCGACTCGGCCGCGGCGATGCGGCGCGAAAGGTGTTCGATGGCGGCGGCGAGGTCGCGCGCCCTCAGCCCCTCAATATCGCCGGTCGTCGGCGCGGCGTTCGGGTCCCCGGCGGTAAAGATGATATGGTTCAGCCATTCGCCGACCGTCATCCCTTGACGCTGAGCGGCGGCCTTCGCCGTCTCGCGGGCGTCCTTGTCGATGCCTTTAACGCTCCAGGGGGCGTTGGATTTCATGGCTGTCACCACCAGTATTGACCGGGGGCGGTCCCCCCTTGAGCCCGATCGCCGGCGCGAATCCGGTTGAAATTGCACGCCGCCGGATCGCAGCAACCTTTGCGGGTTAAGGCGGTTCGCCGCGTTCGCAAATAGTTAAAAGGCGATTCCTGAGTCTTGGGACATGCAGGATGGTTAATGAGAGATTAAAACTTTCCACAGCGCGGGGCCGAGCGCCTGCGCCGCGCGCTTTACCGGCCGCCGTTCGCGCCTATCTTTAGAGTGACCTTTCAAGACCGGGGCCGCTAGAACGCATCCCGGCGCATGTGTCGACATTTCGAGCAAGACAGAGGAAACCCCGATGACCGTTTACAACGCCCCGCTGCGCGACATGCAGTTCGTCCTCCACGACGTCCTCGACATCTCGAAATACTCAAACCTGCCGGGCTTCGCCGACGCGACCCCGGACGTCGTCGACGCGATCCTCGAAGAAGGGGCCAAGCTTGCGTCCAACGTGCTTCACCCGATCAACCAGTCAGGGGATCATGAGGGCTGCACACGGCATGCCGACGGCTCCGTTACGACTCCAAAAGGATTTAGGGAGGCGTATGAGCAATTCCGCGAAGGCGGCTGGCAGGGCCTTTCCTTCGATACGGCCTATGGCGGCCAGGGGCTGCCCTACGTTCTCGCAGTCGCCTTCAACGAGATGGTCTCGGCCGCGAACATGGCGTTCGGCATGTATCCGGGCCTTGCGCGCGGCGCCGCGGACGCGATCTACGCCCACGGCACGGATGCGCAGAAGGACGCGTACCTGCCGAAGATGATCTCGGGCGAATGGGGCGGCACGATGAACCTCACCGAGCCGCATTGCGGCACGGATCTCGGGCTGCTTCGCACCAAGGCGGTCCCGCAGGGCGACGGCTCCTACAAGATCTCCGGCCAGAAGATCTTCATATCGGCCGGCGAACACGACCTGACGAAGAACATCATCCATCTCGTGCTTGCGCGGATCGAGGGCGCGCCGGAGGGCGTCAAGGGTATCTCGCTGTTCATCGTGCCGAAATTCCACATCAACGCGGACGGATCGCTCGGCGCTCGCAACGGCGTTTCCTGCGGCAAGATCGAAGAGAAGATGGGAATCCACGCCAATTCGACCTGCGTGATGAATTACGACGAGGCGACAGGCTATCTTCTCGGCGAGGAGAACAAGGGCCTTCGCGCGATGTTCACCATGATGAACGAAGCGCGCCTCGGCGTCGGCCTCCAGGGTCTCGCGATTTCGGAAGTCGCCTACCAGAACGGCGCGGCCTATGCGAAGGACCGCATCCAGGGGCGCGCGCTCACGGGCGCAAAGGCGCCGGAAAAGGCCGCCGACCCGATCATCGTTCACCCGGACGTGCGCCGCATGCTGCTTGAACAGAAGGCGACGCTGGAAGGCGGGCGCGCGTGGATGTACTGGTCTGCGCTGCACGCCGATCTCCTGCACAAGTCCGAAGATGAAGCCGAACGTCAGAAGGCTGACGATTATCTCGGCCTCATGACTCCGGTTCTCAAAGGGTATTTGACCGACAAGGGCTATGCGCATGCGACGACCGCGCAACAAGTCCTCGGCGGCCACGGCTATATCGGCGAATGGGGCATGGAGCAGTTCGTCCGCGACGCCCGCATCGCCATGATCTATGAGGGCGCGAACGGCATCCAGGCGCTTGATCTCGTCGGCCGCAAACTGCCCAAGGACGGCGGGCGCGCGCTGCAGACGTTCTTCGCCGAGGTCGATCAGTTCATCGCCGACAACAAGGGCGAGGAAGAGATGAAACCGTTCCTCGACGGCCTCGCCTCGGCGAAGGCCGATGTCGCCGACGCGACGCAGTGGCTGATGATGAACGCCTTTTCAAATCCCGACAACGCCGGCGCCGGCTCGATGGATTATCTTCACATGTTCGGGCTTTTCTGTCTCGCTTACGGCTGGGCGCAGCTCGCCAGGGCGGCGATCGCGCGGCGCAAGGCGGGCGACAACGACCCGTTCTTCGCCAACAAGCTCATCACGGGAAAATTCTTCCTCGCGCGGATGCTCCCCGACACGAAGGCGCACCTCGCCAAGCTGAAAACGGGCGCGGAGCCGGTGATGACGCTCGCGGCCGACGCGTTCTGACCGGAGCCGGACCGGGCTGTTTGCCAAGGCGCCGGAACCGACATAGCTTGCGCGCCCTCAGTTACCGACAGGGGTCAATCCTATGCGCGCCGAAACCATGCGTCGACTGACGCTTATCCTGCTTGCCTCAACATCGCTCGTCGCCTGCGGCAAGAAAACCGAGGGGCCGGCCGCGCCCGCCGCCGTCGGCGCGCCGTCGGCTGAGGAAATCGCCGCTGAAAGCCAGCGCATCAATGAATGGTTCGACGCCAAATTCGAGGAGCAGCTCGATTTCTCACCGGTCCAGCGCACGTTTCTCGGGGACAAGAAGGATTACGACAAGATCGACGATCTTTCCGAGGCCGCGCAGGATGAGCAGCTCGCATGGGCGCGCGCCAGCATCGAGGAAATGAAGTCGAAGTTCGACTATGCGAAGCTCTCGCCGGAGGCGAAAACCTCATGGGACGTCTGGGTCGATCAATATGAGCGCGCGGCGCGCGCAAACGACTTCAAGCGAAGCCGGTATGTCTTCACGCAGATGCAGGGGCCGCAGGCTTTCCTGCCGCAATTCCTGATCGTCTTTCACAAGGTCGAAGAGCCGTCCGACATGGACGCCTATGTCGCGCGGATCGGCGAGACCGGCCGCGCTCTCGGCCAGCTGCTCGACCAGGCCAAGGCGAACGCAGCCGCCGGCGCGCGCCCGCCGCGTTTCGCCTATGAGGGCGTCATCGCGCAGTCGAAAAACGTCATCGCCGGCGCGCCGTTCGCCGACGGTCCGGACAGCCCTGTTTTCGCCGACGCCAAAGCCGAGATCAAAGGCCTACTCGACGCCGGCAAGATCGATGCGGCGAAGGCCGCCGAGCTTGAGGCGGCGGCGAAAAGCGCGCTCGTCGAGAAATTCGGCCCGTCCTATCAGGCGCTGATCGACTGGTTCGAAGCCGACAAGGCGAATGCGGACGAGACGGCGACCGGCGTCGGCAAGCTGCCGAACGGCGCTGCGTTCTATAACGAACGCCTGTCGGCCAGCACGACGACCGACCTCACCGCTGAGGAGATTCACGAATACGGGCTTTCGGAGGTTGCGCGCATTCACGGCGCGATGGAGAAGATCAAGGAGGCTGTGGGTTTTGAAGGAACGCTGCAGGACTTCTTCAAGTTCGTCCGTGAGGACAGCCGCTTCTTTTATCCGGATACGGACGAAGGGCGTCAGGCCTATATCGACGCGGCGACGCAGCATATCGACTTCATCAAGTCGAAGCTTTCCGATTATTTCGGCATTCTGCCGAAAGCCGATCTCGTCGTGAAACGCGTCGAGCCGTTCCGGGAGCAAAAGGGCGCCGCGCAGCACTATTTCCCGGGAACGCCGGACGGCGCGCGGCCCGGCGTTTATTACGTGCACATGGCGGATATGGGCGATCTTCCGATTCCGCAGCTTGAAGTGATCGCCTATCACGAAGGCGATCCCGGCCATCACATGCAGATCTCGATCGCGCAGGAAGCGACGGGCGTGCCGAAATTCAGGACCCAGGCGGGCTATACGGCCTATTCGGAAGGCTGGGGACTCTATGCGGAATATCTCGCAAAGGAGATGGGCGCCTATCAGGATCCCTATTCCGATTTCGGCCGTCTGTCGTCGGAACTCTGGCGCGCGATCCGTCTTGTCGTCGACACGGGGCTGCACGCCAAGGGCTGGACGGAAGCGCAGGCGGTTGACTATTTCGCCGCCAATTCCCCGAATGCGCCGGCTGCGATCACGTCTGAAGTTCAGCGCTATATCGTGATTCCGGGACAGGCGACCGCCTACAAGATCGGGATGCGCACGATCCTCGATTTGCGTGAAAGGGCGAAAGCCGAACTCGGCGACAAGTTCGACATCAAGGGCTTTCATGATACGGTGCTCGGCGGCGGCGCCTTGCCGCTCGGCGTTCTCGAACGGCGTGTCGACGAATGGGTTGAAAGCCGCAGGGCCGGCTAATTTTCCCGCTCCGGTTCCGGCGTGATCAGTCGCGCCGGAACGCCGACCGCGCGGCCGCGCGCGGGAACGTCGTTCAGAACGACGGCGTTTGCGCCGATCTGCGCGTGATCGCCGATCGTAACAGCGCCGATGATTTTCGCGCCGGCGCCGATGTCGACATGGCCGCCGATCGTCGCGACGCCTTTCTTTTCCCCGCCGGGCGAGCCGATCGTCACCTGCTGCATGATCATGCAGTTGGGGCCGACGACCGCCTTCGGGTGAATGACGATTCCCGTCGGGTGCGGAAAGACGAGGCCGCCGGCGGGATTGAACCGGAGCGGGACGTCGCTCGCCGTCACGACAGACCAGAAACGGTGCCGGATGACGATCAGCCCGCGCCGAAGCGCGCTGAAGGGGCCGCGCGCCGCGCCGAGCCGGTGATAATCGCGCAGCGTCTTGATCAGCTTGCGGCCCGGGTCCCAGAACCGGCGCGGTCTCTCGCGCGACCAGTCCGCGATTTCGGCGGACACGCCTTCGCTGTTCGGGGGCTCATGCTGCATGAGCCTTGTCTAATCATGATCGCCGGGACTGCAAAGGCGCGTTGGGCCCGCGGCGCGATTTTCCAGGCCCGCGGACGGCGCGGCTTATCCCCGCCCCGCGTTCGCCGTCGTCAGGCCTTCAGCTCCCGCCATTCCGGATGCCGGTCGAAAACGCGATCGACATAAGGGCAAACGGGGTCGACCTTCCGGCCGGTGGCTTTCGCGTCTTCAACGGCGCGCTTGACGAGCGCCAGCGCGACGCCGCCGCCGCGCGCGTCAATCGGTACAAATGTCGAATTGATGATCATGCGGCCGTTCGGCGACAACGAGTAAACGAGTTCCGCTTCGCCTGCATTCGTTTCTGTCCAGTAGCGACCGCGATTGTTCTTTTCGTTGTGTCCAATCTTGATCGTCGGGGTCAACTCACTCTCCCTCAGTCTCCACGCTTCACCAGCCACCCCGCGATCTTGTTGGCCTCTTTGGATGAATCTTTCAAGTCACATTCCCATGAAATTTTTACAGACCATCCATGACGCTGCAGCGCAGCAATCGCGATGCGGTCGCGCTCCTTGTTGCGCATGATTTTTTCGCGCCAATAGGCTGCGTTGGTTTTCGGCGCCCGCCGCCCGCGCGGGCAGTCGTGCCCGTGCCAGAAACATCCGTGTACGAATATGACGGCGCGGTATTTCGGCAGGACGATGTCGGGCTTTCCCGGAAGGTCCTTCGCATTGAGCCGGTAGCGAAAGCCCTTTGCAAAGAGCGCTTTCCTCAGCGCGATCTCGGGCTTTGTGCCGGCGCCCCTGACCGCGCGCATGATTTCGGAACGCTTTTCCGGCGCGAACACGTCGCCGCTTTTTTTCGCGGGCGTCATGCCGCCTTGCGCGCCGGAACGAGCGCCGGCTCAAGAACGGCGGCGGCGAGCCAGGAAACGACGGGCGGCGCGACGCCGTCGCCGATCAGCTTGAACGCGGCGGTTGCGCGTTCTGGGAGAACGTAATCGTCGGGAAGGCCCATGACGCGCGCCGCCTCGCGCGGCGTCATCAGTCGCGAGCGCACATTGCCGCCGTCGATGTCGAAAACGATCTGCCGCGACGAGCCGCCGGCCGCGGTCCTGACGCAGCCCGCAACGCCGTCGAATCGCGCCTCGATCCGGCAGCGCTTGACGCCGTTCTCGATGCGCACGCGCCGGAACGCGGCGCCGACATGGCGCGCGCCCGAATTCTTCAATTCCTCGATCGCCGCGCGCTGGCGCGGCGCCATCGCCGCAAGACGCGCGCGCGTCGACGCGGCCGGGTCGAAGGGCGCGGATTCGTCGACAACGTCGATCAGCGACAGATTCCGCACGCGGCGCGGCGCGGCTGAAATCCATCGCCAGTTTTTTCTCGCGCTCGCAGACAGCGTCGCCGCCGCAAGCGCCAGCGGCGCCGGCGTCGAGGGCGGGGGCGCGGCGGCGAAGACGCCGGCGGCGTCCTCGCGCGCGGCGACAATAAAGAGGCGCGGGCGCGACTGCGGCGTGAAGTCGCTCGCATCGAGGACGAGCGCTGAAACGAGATAGCCGCTCGCCGCCATCAGCCCGACCACGCGGCGAAAATCGCCGCCGCCGTTCGAGGTCAAAAGGCCGACGACATTTTCAAGAACGACCAGCCGCGGCGCGCGGCCGTCCCGTTCCAGCGCCTCGATCAGGCGCCAGAATCCGAAAAAGGCGCCGCTCCGGCCGCCTTCGAGCCCGCCGCGGCCGCCGGCGAGCGACAGGTCCTGGCAGGGGGATGACGCCCAGGCGAGATCCGCCCGCCCTGCGGGCAGGTCGGCGAGCGCAAGGCTGTGGATGTCGGCCCCTGAATGGTTCTCAAGGCCGAAATTCGCGCCGTAGGCAGCGCGCTTCATCGGGTCGAAATCATTGGCGAAAACGCAGCGCCAGCGCGCCCCGAGGCCGATCCCGGCCATGCCGCCGCCGGCGAAGAATTCAAGAAAGGTCAAATCCCTTTCGCACGACACGCCGAATCGCTCCCATTGTCAGGCGCATGGGCGCCGCAGCCGGTTTTTTCCTCGTGTTCTTGCGAAGATTCAATGGTTTGTCGCCGGGCGCCGCGTTGACCCTGAATGCGAACATGCAGACGTATCACAATCGGAACAGTCGATGGCGCGGCTCCGGATGCGATTGAGAAAATTCGATATGGCCCTGCTTGCCGCAGGTTCCGCCGCCGCGGTTTTCGCCGTCGCGGCGATCGCGGCCGATCTGCCGGAAAAGCTTGAGGACGTTCAGATCGGCGAGCGCGGCGAGATCCTGCGCGTCGCGCTGATCTGCTCGACGAAATGCGATGTCACGCCGGCCGCCGGCGTTGATTTTCAGATCAACGGCGTCCGGGCGGAACTTGACGTCGATCTGACCAAGCGCAGCGCGCTCGCGCAGCGGCTGACGATTTCTCCTGCGAACGGCGCGAGCCTCGTCACCCTGGTCGCAAGCGCGCGTCTCAACGGCGCGCGCGTCATCACCTGCAAGTCGGATACGGGCGTCGCGCCGTGCATCGAATACCGTTTCGACCCGGCTGCGGCGGCGCCGGCAAAGCCGGCGGCGGCGACGGCGGCCGCGCCAAAACCGCAAATCCGCGACAGCGCGGCGCGGACAGGCGACGCGGCGAAGAAGGACGACATTCCGTTTATCGGCGCGGTCATCATGGCGCCGGGGCCGAGCCTCAGGGACGAGCCGGCGAAGGGCCTCATCTATCTTCCCGACTTTTCGCCGCCGGAACGCATCGAGGCGCCGCAATCCTCGCTGCCGGAGGCGGGCGGGGCGGCGATCGCCATTCCCGCCGGCGTCGATATCCGCCGCCCGGCTCTTGCCGCCGTCGACCGCGCCGGAACTCTCGGCCGCGAGGGCGGCGTCGACATCAGGCGTGAAGCGATTGAAATCCTCGGCAAGTCTTTCAGCGTCGGCGCCTGCGAGGGTGCGAAAGCGCGATTGCAGAACGACGCCTGGGCGCTCGGCGCGATGATCGACCTTGCTTTCTGCAAGGCGGCTGACGGCAAGCTTGAAGAGGCGGACGCCGATTTTTCGCGCCTGCTCGCCTATACGCCCGACAATTATGAAGCGCTGGTCGGACGCGGCCTCATCGCCATAGCGTCGGGCCGGCGCGAAAAGGCGCGTGAATTTTATCAGGAGGCGCTGAACGCGCTGCCGCCGATCGCCGAATCCGACCGCATCGTCGAGGCGATGAACCGGATCTAGGTCGCGTCACG
>CALKYG010000354.1 GCA_938003575.1 uncultured Alphaproteobacteria bacterium | reverse complement strand
ATCGGCCTCTATAAAAGCGATTGCTTCTTTGATGGTCTTGCGGTTGATCACGCCGTCGGCGATCAGCGTGAGGAGCCTGGCGAATTGCCGCTGGCGCAAATGCTCGGCGTAAAGGAACTCGAGCGGCGAAGACAAAAGGTTTGCACACGATGCGTCAATCACCGATCCCCGATGATCGACATCGAGACTGGCCGCATCCGGACGCCCGTCGCCGCGCTCCTGCTGTGCGATCATCATCTCACTCTCCCGTCAGTATTGAAACCTTACCGACGCCCAGACAAGACTTCTGTCCGCAAGGCCGGGAACGCCGTCATAGACGGCTCCCTTGATCTCGGCGGTCCAGTATTTCCGGAACGTAATGCCGACTCCGGCGTCGAACTCCTCGCCGAGATCGGCGCCGCCGTTCGCGGTCTTGAAGTCGTGAAAGGTCGCAAAGACATTAAAGCCGGCGCCGAAGGGCCCCTTTTTCAGATTGTATTGAGCAGTCCCGTAAATGTCCTCAATGCCGTTCGTGGGCGTGGTCAGGAAGACGTCAGCGAACCCCTGAAATTTGTGCAATGTGGCGAGCGGCGTAGAAAATCCGATCACGCCGTCTCCGCCCAGCCGTTCGTAACCGAGCTTGAGACCCGCCCCGCCCACTGTAAATGCCCCTTCGCCATGCAAAAACCCTTCCGAATAGTCGAATGGATTGCCAGCTGCGTCGTGCTGGGCGGCGTATTCGCCAATGATCCCAACCCTTGCCCCGGTGTCGCGGCCCAGCGAGAAGGAATTCTCATATCGTACGCCGAAAGTGTTTGAGGAAAGCGCCGGAGACTCCTCGAAATCCAGAAGAAGACCGTAAGCGCTGATCTTTCCGGCGTCTCCTGCGTCATAGGTCGCCGCAACAATATGGCTGTCGCTGTCAAACTCGCCGAGCGCATTATTATCGCCGAAGACGCGATGGACACGGCTGACATAAAGATAGTCGACCGTCAGCCTATCAATGATCGTTGACGACACGCGGGCGGCGTCAAACGTCTGCTGGTTCTGACGGAAGTCGACGGCGCCCACAAATCGCTGGTCAAGAAGATTAAAGGCTTGCCGGCCTATCGTTATCGGAGTCTTCTCGACACCGGTGAACGTCACTTGCGCCCGATTGATCTCCGTTGCATTCGGATCGGCGATGATGGGAAATTGCACGCGACCGTTGGCCGTCGAATTGAAATGATCGTCTCCAATCGAGGCGACATTCTCAAATTCGAGTAGAAACTTGAAATTATATATCTCTCCTGTTTCAACTCCAAGGCGGGTCCGCACGGTGTTGGCGTATCCTGCGTCAGCGAAGCCGTCCTGATCTTTCCATTCGAACCTGTAGCGAACATCAATGATCGGCTTGCCGGATTTTACCGCCGCGACGAGGCTGTCAGCTTCAGCCGGTTTCGGCGCGTCCCCGGCGAAAGCCTGAGCGGCCAGCAGCGGCAGCGCCGCGACCGCCGCCGCGCAAATTCGATTGATTGCGCTATTGAAGAGCGGCTTCATACGCTCTTACCGCCGATTTCCATCTGCGCCCTTTGCAAACTCGCCGACGCAGTGGGGCGATTTGTGCGAACAATCTGGTACCCTCGGCGACCAAGGTACCAGACTGGAGCGGAAAAGATGTGGACGAGACGCGTAAACGGAAACACGAGAAAAATCGTAAGCCCAAGCGTCAAGTGCGCCTTGAAGACGGGGTGAACGTCCGCGACGAGATCGGCGGCCCCCGCGCGAAACGTCCAGATGCGCTGCGCCCATTCCATGAACTTTGTCATCTCGTGTCCGTCGAGATGGCGCATTGAGACGGGAATCGTTGCGAGGCCGAGGAGAAGCTGCGCAAACAGGATCAAAAGTATCGCAGTATCTGCGAAGTTCGAAGTTGCGCGGATGCGCGGATCAAACAATCGGCGATGCGTCAGCAACGAGATGCCGGCGAGGCAGACAAGGCCAGCGATGCCGCCGGCGACGATTGCGAGCACTTGCTTTGCGCCGTGGGATACGCCGAGCGCGTCGAAGACTGCAATTGGCGTTAACAAGCCGACAAGATGACCGAAGAAGATCGCCAGAATACCGACATGAAAGAGAATGCTGCCGACTATCAGCTGCTTTCTGCGCAGAAGCTGGCTCGACCCCGAGCGCCAGGAATATTGGCCATGTTCAAAACGAAGCAGCGAGCCCAGGAAGAAAACTGCGAGGCATATATAGGGGTAATAGCCAAATAAAAACTGGTTCAGATATTCACGCATCGGTTCAGTTCCTTTCTCGCGCGCCGCGCGCGCTATCGCACCCCGCGTCGCCGGGCCCGAAAGTCACGGGCTGGTCTTCCCATCGGGCGTCTAGCGCGTCGAAATCGTCCGGGTCGTCGTCAGGCGCTTTTCTCAATTCATCCAGTTCCCTCGCCGTTGGCTCGCTTCTCGCAACGGCTTCCAGCAGGCGGAGCGCCGCAGCGTAGGATGACTTGCGTCGGGACAGCCTCTCGCGCAGCGCCGCAATAACCGCGATCGGTTCCGCAAGGAGAGCGCGCGCTTCGTCAACCGGCCTTGTCGCAAGGTACTCAAGAAACATTGGCAGGTAGTCCGGTAGCTCGCGTGAATCCGCCTCAAGCCCGCTTTGTTCATAAAGCGTCCTGAGGTCGACCAGCGCCTGCCCGCGATCGCGCGATTCTCCATGCACATGTTCGAACAGGTGCAATGAAAGCGAACGCGTTCTGTCAAAAAGAAAAACATAGCGCTCCTGCAGCTCCATCAGATCGAGGGCTTCTATTTCGCCGATCAGCTTTTCAACGCGCGCGAGCGCCCAGGCAGGCGCGAGCGCTTCGTCGGCCAGCACCGCCCGAATCGCGCCGGCCGCGGCTTTCAGGCCCTCGCTCGGGTATGAAAGCAGCATGGAGATCGCCTTGAATGTCGCGGCCGTCATACGCTTCCTTTCGCCGGAGTTTTTGCGAACAGCCCGGTCCACTGCGGCGCGTTCGTCGGCTCGCCGCATCCCTCACCGAAGGAGAATCCGCAACCGCCCTTGAGGTCATAGGCGTTCTCGGCGTATTCGCGATGTGACGTGGGAATGACAAAGCGATCCTCATAATTGGCGATCGCCATCAATTGATACATTTCGCGAATCTGGTCCGGAGTCATCCCGACCCGGCCCGGGAGACTTGTGTCTTCCTCACCCTCAAAGGAAATCGACCGCATGTACGCCCGCATCGCGATCAACTTCTCAAGCGCCTTAGCGACAGGCTCTTCGTCGCCCGCGGTGAGGAGGTTTGCGAGATACTTCATGGGAATGCGCAAGGACCGAACATTCGGCATTTCGCCTTTTTCGCCGAAGGCTCCGGCCTGCGCCATCGACTGGATCGGAGACAATGGCGGCACATACCAGACCATCGGCAAAGTTCGATATTCCGGATGCAGCGGGAATGCGATCTTCCATTCCATAGCCATCTTCCAGATCGGCGACCTCTTCGCGGCGTCGACCCAGGCGTCCGGAATTCCCTCCGCCCTCGCTGCGTCCTGCACGCGCGGATCATTCGGATCGAGAAAAACATCAAGGTGGCTTTGATAAAGGTCCGTCTCGTTTTCGACCGACGCAGCCTGTTCGATCCGGTCGGCGTCATACAACACGACGCCGATATAACGAATCCGGCCGACGCAGGTCTCTGAGCAGATCGTCGGCTGACCCGCCTCAAGTCGCGGATAACAGAGAATGCATTTCTCGGACTTTCCGGTATTCCAATTATAATAGATTTTTTTGTAGGGGCAGCCGGACACGCACATCCGCCAGCCGCGGCATTTGTCCTGGTCGATAAGAACGACTCCGTCTTCCTCACGCTTGTAAATGGCTCCGGACGGGCAGACTGCGACGCACGACGGATTGAGGCAATGTTCGCAAAGTCTCGGCAGATACATCATGAACGTGTTCTCAAACTGGCCGTAAATCTCCTTCTCAACTTTCTGAAAATTGTAGTCGGCTGAGCGCTTCGAAAACTCCCCTCCGAGAATTTCCTCCCAATTGGGGCCCTTGTTGATCTTTTCAATACGCTCGCCAGTAATCAGCGAGCGCGGACGCGCTGTTGGAGAGGCCTTCATTTCCGGCGCATTTTGAAGGTGCTCGTAGTCGAAGGTGAACGGCTCATAATAGTCGTCGATCTGCGGCAAATCGGGATTGGCGAATATCTTCGCGAGAACCCCGAGCTTGCCGCCCATCTTCGGTTCGATTTTACCGTTTGCCTTGCGTTTCCAGCCGCCGTTCCAGCGTCCCTGATTCTCCCAATCGTCGGGATAACCGATGCCCGGTTTTGTCTCGACGTTATTGAACCAGGCGTATTCCACCCCTTCGCGACTCGTCCAAACATTCTTGCAGGTCACTGAGCAAGTGTGACAACCGATGCATTTGTCGAGATTGAGGATCATCGACAATTGTGCTCGTATTTTCATCTTGCAGCCTCCATCACGTCAGCCGGCCGATCGAGCCAGTCAATATTT
>CALKYG010000353.1 GCA_938003575.1 uncultured Alphaproteobacteria bacterium | reverse complement strand
GACGGAGGCGACGACCAATCCGTTCCGCGCCATTCCCTATGCCGACCGGCTTGCCGAATTGTCCCCGAACCTCGGGCATCTCATTCACATGCCGTCGCATTCCTACGCAAGAATCGGACGCTACAAGCAGTCCATCGACGTCAATCTCGAGGCGGTGAAGGCTGACGAGGCGTTTCTTGCAAGCGCGGACGCCAGTCCGATGTACGAATATGGATATTACGTTCACAACGTGCATTTCGTCATGACGTCCGCGCAGATGGCCGGCGACGGCGCCACCGCGCTGACCATGGCGAAGAAACTCGACGCCAAGATTCCGGTGGAAATGGCGATGGCCGTTCCGCTCGCCGCGCCGATCAAGGCGGCGCCGTATTATGCGATGGCGCAATTTGCAGCGCCCGCGGAAATTCTCGCGCTTGAAAATCCCGGCGACGACGCTGCGTTCCTGAAGGCCGCATGGCACTACGCCCGCGGCGAGGCTTTCGTCAAAGCCGGCGACACCGCCAAGGCGCGCGCCGAGGCGGACGCTATCGCCAGGATCGCCGCCGACGAGGATTTTTCCAATCTTATGGCGAACCTTATTCCGGTTCCCGGCATACTCAAGATTCAGGAGTTGACCGTGAACGCGCGCGCCGCCGCCGCGGACGGCGATCTTACAACGGCGATCTCGCTGATGGAGGACGCCGTCGCCGAACAACGGATGCTGAATTACACGGAGCCGCCCTATTGGTATTATCCCGCAAAACAGACGCTCGCAGCGATGGTGTTAAAAGCTGGCGACGCCGAGCGCGCGGAGCAGCTTTTTGTCGAGTCGCTTTCCGAAATCCCGAATAACGGCTGGGCGTTTTACGGGCTGTCGGAGGCCTACAAGGCGCAGGGCGACAAGAACGCGAAAAAATACGCGGAAGGCCTGATGAAGGCGGCGTGGATAGGCAAGGAGCGGCCGACTATCGACCGCCTGTGAAAAATCCGCCTTTCCGGGCCGTTCCGCGGCCCGGAAAGGCGGCCTTCCGAATCCGCCCCGAACGCCCTAGATATGATTGATGCAAGGCGTTCTTTCCAATCGATCGGTCCTTAACATCGCCGGCGAGGACGCGCGCGCGTTCCTGCAAGGGCTGGTCACGCAAGACGTTCTGCACGTCACGCCGGGCCAGGGCGTCTTTTCGGCGCTGCTGACGCCGCAAGGCAAGATCCTGTTCGACTTTTTCCTTGCGCCGCATGCTGAGGGCTTCTTCATGGATTGCCGTCAATCCGCCGCGCCGGCGCTTCAGAAGCGTCTCATGATGTACAAGCTGCGCGCAAAGGCGACGATCACGATTGAGGACGACCTCGCGGTCATGGTCGGCGTCGGCGCCTGCGCTGGCTGCGTGACGTCATTTCCGGACCCGCGCCTTTCCGGACTGCCGCACAGAACGATCATGAAGAAGGCGGACGCGCGGCCCGCCGACGCCGATTATGACGCCCTTCGGATTTCGCTCGGCGTTCCCGAATTCGGCGCCGATTTCGACAGCGAGGAAGTTTTCGCGCTCGACGTGAACTACGATGCGCTGAGCGCCGTCAGCTACAAGAAGGGATGCTTCGTCGGCCAGGAGGTGACGAGCCGCATGAAGCGGAAGGGCGAGGTGCGCAAACGGACGCTGATCGCGGCTTTTGACGGCCCGCACCCGTCAAAAGGCGCGGCGGCCGTCGCCGGCGATGCGCAGATCGGCGAGATTCTTTCCGGGTGCGGCGACGCCGCGCTCGCCCTGGTGCGAACAGACCGGCTGAACGAGGCGCGCCAGGCCGGGATCGAGCCGTCGATTGACGGCCGCAAGGTGCGATTCTCGTTTCCGGCCTATCTCGAACGCCTGTAGATTGCGCAACTCGACATGCAGGGAGCCTGAGGATGACGCCGACCGCAATTGCGCTGCTGGGATTCGCCGCCTGGACCATTATTCTTGTTGTGGGTCTCGCCGTGTTCCGCGTTTCGCTCGTCTCCGCAGGAAAGAAATCGGCGGCTGGCTTCAGCCCGATCGGCGACGATGTTGAGGGCTTCGGAAAGCGGCTCACCCGCGCGCACGCGAATTGCTATGAGAACCTGCCGCTTGCCGGCGCCGTATTGCTGTACGCCGTCGCAACCGATCAGACTGCGGTCACTGACGGTCTCGCCGTCATATTTCTAGGCGCCCGCCTTGCGCAATCGCTCACTCATCTCGCATCGACAAGCCGTCCGGCGGTGACGATCCGCTTCCTGTTCTATGTCGCGCAGATCGTAATCATCTCCTATTGGATCCTCGCCCTCGCGCACCTCATCTGATGTCCAAGGCGAACAGCAAGGTCCATTGTCCGTGGGCGCCCGCCGACGACGCCCTTTATCGTCAGTATCATGACGAGGAATGGGGCGTGGCCGAGTACGGCGACCGGGAGCTGTTCGAAAAACTCGTCCTTGACGGCTTCCAGGCGGGATTGTCGTGGCGGACGATCCTTTACAAGCGGGACAATTTCCGCCGGGCCTTTGACGGATTCGATGCTGAAAAAATCGCCCGCTACACGCCGAAAAAGGTCGAGCGCCTGCTTCAGGACGACGGCATCATCCGCTCGCGTCTCAAGATTGAAGCGACGATCGGAAACGCAAGAGCGTATCTCAAGATCATGGACGAGCGCAGCGACGGGTTCTCAGGGCTTTTATGGGGATTTGTCGGCGGCGAGCCGATCGTCAACCGGTGGGCCCATTTCCGCAATGCGCCGACGAAATCCGCCGAAGCTGAGGCCATGTCGAAGGAGCTGAAGCGTCTCGGCTTCAAGTTTTGCGGGCCGACAATCGTCTACGCCTTCATGCAGGCGACCGGCATGGTGAACGATCACGAAATCGCGTGCCCGCGCTGGAAGGCGGTCCAGAAAAGGCGTTGATCCGTCGAGGGGCGTTGCCTCCCCCGGTCAACCGGCGCAGATTGCAGCCGACGCCAAGCAGGGTTTCGATCAATCAGCCATGACCGCCGCCGACGTTCGCATCATCTCCACGGGCATCTATACGCCGCCGCAATCCGTCTCCAATGAAGAGCTTGTCGCCGCGTTTAACGAATACGTCGCCATCCATAATGCGGAGAATGCGCGGGCGATCGAGGCCGGCGAGATGGAACCGCTGCAGCCGTCTTCTTCAGAGTTCATTGAGAAGGCGTCGGGCATCAAGTCACGCTTCGTCATCGACAAGGCGGGCGTTCTCGATCCGAAGCGGATGGCGCCGAGAATCCGGCCGCGGCCGAATGAGGAATTGTCGATTCTGGCCGAGATCGCCGTTGAGGCGGCCAGGGATGCGCTCAAGGCCGCCGATCTCGGCCCCGGCGATATCG
Source organism: uncultured Alphaproteobacteria bacterium (assembly GCA_938003575.1). Taxonomy (GTDB): domain Bacteria; phylum Pseudomonadota; class Alphaproteobacteria; order Caulobacterales; family Parvularculaceae; genus Amphiplicatus. The sequence continues at coordinate 1,164 of CALKYG010000353.1, read as the reverse complement.
ACGGGGTCATCTGCGCCGCTTCAAACATGCAGCGCGCCTATCCGGCGATGGCGGTCGAAATTCAGGCCGCGCTCGGCGTCGACGGCTACGCTTTCGACATGAATGTCGCCTGCGCATCGGCGGCGTTCGGCATCGAAACGGCGCTGGGCCTTATTCGCGCAGGCGCTCGGCGGATCTTGATGGTGAATCCGGAAATTTGCACGGCCCACCTCAATTTCCGCAATCGCGACTGCCATTTCATCTTCGGCGACGTTGCGACCGCCGTCATCATCGAGCGCGCGGACGGGGCGCCAAAAGGCGAATCGTGGGACATTCTTTCGACAAGGCTGAAGACCGTCTTCTCGAACAACATTCGCAACAATTTCGGATTCCTCAATCATTGCGAGAGGGAAACCGGCGCGCCCGCCGACCCGCAGACCGACTGGAACACCGACAAGCTCTTTGTTCAGCAGGGCCGAAAGGTCTTCAAGGACGTCGTGCCGATGGTCGGGGATATGATCGCCGGCCATCTGTCCGATAACGGTCTCGGCCCGGCGGACGTCAAGCGCCTCTGGCTGCACCAGGCGAATCTTTCAATGAACGAACTGATCGCCAAACGCGTGCTCGGACGCGACGCGACGCGCGAGGAGGCGCCGATCATTCTCGATGAATACGCCAACACCTCGTCAGCGGGATCCGTCATCGCCTTTCACAAGCGCCGAAGCGATCTCAAGGTCGGCGATGTCGGCGTCATTTCGGGCTTCGGCGCGGGCTATTCCGCGGGCTCAGTGATCGTGAGGCGGGCCTCCTAGATCGCGGCGCCGGCCGGCGCTCCGGCTCTCATGAGCACTGACGCCCCAAAGCCCCGTTCAACCTAGTCTCGCTGCGTCACCGTCAGATTGATCGCCGCCGCGACGGCGTCCGGGCCTCGGGCCGCATTGTCGCTGATGACGCTGAGCGGCGCCGGCGTCTCCGGCTCGGCCCGGATTTCCAGCGTGCCGCCGTCCTCCAGAAAGGCTGCAACCGCGTCAATGAAACCGGCAGTGCGCGGGTTCTTCCGTTGCAGCTCAAGCCGCGTGAGACGCATGACGGCCGGCGCCGCCGAACGAACGTCCTTCGCCGTCCCGCCGGTTTCCAGCGCGGACAGCTCAAAGAACGCATCAAGGCGGTGATGACCGAAGTGCG
>CALKYG010000352.1 GCA_938003575.1 uncultured Alphaproteobacteria bacterium | reverse complement strand
GTCGCTCCTCCCGTTGGCGCACTCAAATTCACTGTAAACGTCTCATTTCCTTCGCTCACAGCGTCGCTTAACGTCGCCACTGATATCGTAAGCGACGTGACTCCGCTCGCAAAGGTCAGCGTCCCGGATTTGGCGGTAAAGTCAGACCCGGCAGTCGCGGTGCCGTTCGCCGTTGCATAATTAACGCTATAGCTGCCTGTCGAGGTCCCGGCGCGCGTGACCGTAAACACGGCATTTGCGCCCTCCGCCGCGGTTGCATCGGCAATCGAGAACGACGGCGCCGGCGCCACATTCGTGATCGTTCCGGCCCCCTGACCGTCGGTGATGGTCGCGCCGCCGGTCGGCGACGAAAGATTTAGGGTGAAAGTCTCGGATCCTTCGCTGACCGCATCGGAAAGCGTCGTCACCGACACAGTCTTTGTGGCGTCACCCGTCGCGAACGTCAGCGTTCCGGATTTAGCGGTAAAGTCAGACCCGGCAGTCGCAGTGCCGTTCGCCGTCGCATAATTGACGCTGTAGCCGCCTGTCGCGGTGCCCGTCCGCGTCACCGTAAACGTAGCTGCGGAGCCTTCGGCCGCCGAGGCGTTGTTCACGGAGAAGGACGGTGTTGTACTGCTGCAATTGGACTGGCACCCGGTTGGCGTCGGCGTCACATCCGGCGTCGTCGATGAGACCGATGAAGAGAGAAGCCGCCCAAGAATCCACGATGTTGCGTTATTTGAATAGGTATTCGTGGTCGTGCGCGTTGCGCCGTCCGGCGTTGACACCGTCACCGTAAGCGGATTGCCGTAGCCGTCATAGGTGTAGCTGGTAGTTACCGTCGGAAACGATGCCCCGTTGAGATCCTTCGAGGCCTCCGTCACAGATTGGAGATAGGGCCATTTGCGGATATTCGGCGCTGTTCCAGTTGTGGTCGCATTGTAGACATTGTCGCGCTCATTGAGGATGACGCCGGAACGAACCTTTTTGTCCTCAAGCACGAAGCCGATATAGGGATAGTCCTGACGGAAGGTCAGGGTTTGCGCGACGCTGGTCTGCAGGTCCGTTGAAACCTGCTGCCGGAAGCCGAGAAATCCTCGGCCTTGAAGATCGATCTTCGCCCCCGCGTAGGAGTAAGTGGAGCTGTAATTGCCGCCTATCCCGTTCGCCGCATCGACGCGCGACACGACATAGAATGGCGCTTCGATATCGATGACAGGATAGGCTGCGGTCGCGTCCTTCGTATATACGGAATTGTCCGTGATCGGTTTCAATGTGAACGCCGTAGTCGAGCCGAGGCCGGTCGTGACGCTTGTCAGCCGATCCGGCGGCGTCGCCGCGTCGTTTCGGTACCAGCGATTTGCCCCATTCGAAGCGAGCCACCACATCGGCGCCTCGAAGGCGCGGCCGTTCCAGTCGCCGAACGCCATCGCGCCGCCTGATCCGGCAATATTTGCGGCCAGGATGGGGTCGGCAGTATATGTAAACTGCAGGGCGCCGGCGGAACTCCACGACGTCGTGAACCAGCGATTCGAACCGGCGCTCGGCAGATGGAACATCAGGTCAGACAGTCCGTCAGCATTCCAGTCACCGACGTATGGGACGTAATTGACGATCGTCGTTGGCGTGATTGGATCGCCAATGACCGTCCCAAATTGACCTGTCCCATCGTTCAACCAAAACCGGTTTGAACCTGAGGTGAAACGGTGCGTCATCACATCGGTGACGCCATCGCCGTTCCAATCGCCAAGCCCGATAGATCCCCCGGCAAGATCGGATGCGAACGGCCTTTGCGTAAACGTCATATTGCCATTGCTGACAAAAGTCCAAAACCCGCCTGTAGTCAGCGTTGGGTTGTCGATCAACACGTCGGAAAAGGAATCGCCGTTGAATTCCCCGGTGACCAGAACATGGGAGCCCATATTGGTCGGAAGGGTGATGAGGCTGTTATATTGAGTGAATTGGAGTGGGCTTGAAGACGTAAGCTTGAAAAAGCGATTGACGCCGGAAGAATTGTACCAGAGCAGGTCTGTTCGAGCATCGCCGTCCCAATCGCCAAGCGCCAGACTGCTTGAAGATGACGAGAGAGAAGTCGTCGCGATCGGATTAGTCGTTTGCGTGAAGGTCGGGGCGCCGCCGGTGCTTGAGTTGATGAACCAATTATTGGCGCCATTCGCCGGATTCCACCATAAAACATCGGTAATGGCGTCGCCGTCCCAATCGCCCAGGAAAAGCTGCGAGCTTGACCCGGTGATCTGCGCAGTCGGGATCCGATTTGCGTAAGTCGTGAAGCTCAGGGCGCCATTGTTGATGTACCAGTTATTCGTTCCATTTGAGCGATTCCAGTTCATGACGTCGGTCACGCCGTCGCCGTTCCAGTCCCCGAAATAAAGGATTACCGAGGAGCCGACGCCGACCCCGCTGCCGACTTCCGTCGGGAAAGCGAGACTCGCGGTGGTCATCGAGAACGACGTCGCCGGTAAGCAGGTTGTCCCTGTTCCGTCGCAAAGTTTTATCGATGTGATCTTGCTGCGCTGCGTCGACGAGCTAGTCCCGTAGACGAGTTCATAGGTCCTGACGATCGTCGTCGCGCCCTGATAGGTCTTGATCTTCTTGAGGCGGACGGTGTTCTTCACCATCGCCCCCGAAATGTGGAGCGGGACGATGTCGGGGCGCGCTTCATACTCGAAGCGCACCGAGTTGTAAGGCGTCAGAACCGGCGACGAGCCGGCGTTGCCGGTGTAGTCGATGCGCGTCGGATAGGCCTGGCCGTTGGTTGCGTCGTTCGTATAGGTGACGGTGAGATAATTGCCCTTGGTGTCGGAGATCTTGTTCGCCGCCCAGGAGCGCGCCGTCGTCGTCCCCGTCGCAAGAATGCGCGAATCCGTCGTGGCGCCGAACTCGATGATCTGCCCGCTCTTCGTCCACGCCCTGAAATAATTAGGCCCGTTGCCGGCGGCGCCGTAGGCCATGATCTTGGTGAAGCCCTCGATCTCGGTGCGGTACTCAGACCCCGCCCCGCCATAGGTTCCGGCGACGAGGACCAGCCGCTGGCCGTCCATGCAGAAGCGGTCGTTCAAGCTGAAGTCAACGCGGCCCCTGACGCCGTCGGTCGCCATCGTCTTCGGGCAGCGCCCGATCGAGGGAAGGCCGCCGAGATTCCATCCGACGCCGAGCAAGCCGTTGCCGCCGTCGCTGTCGTAATCGAGCGTCAAGGCCGGCGACATGCCGCCCGTTCCCGGCGGCACTTCAATGGGAACCGAATATAGCGCCGCGCCGGTCGGGCTCACATCAAACTGGCCGGGAAGCATCATCATCTGCGCCGACGCGCCCGCGGCAAGGCTCATCGCGGCGACAATAAAGCCGGCGATCAGCGCCGGCTGGGTCAGGGTCATTCTGGTTCGTTTCAAAGCGGCGTAGCAGTCGGCATTCACGTCCCGCGCATCCCTTGCCCTGCTCATCCGGCCGCTCTCCCCCCGCATTCCCATCGCCCTCTCCGGCATCCCGAGTCACTGCGCTGACACGCGCGCGACTCAATAATCAATCACATCGACGGGAGCCCGCGACGCAATCCGAATAACCAAACTCCCGGCGAGACGCCGGCAAACCCGCGATGTCCAAACACGGCCTGCGCATCCCAAATTGAAAGCGCGCAGTCGAGCATTGCTGTGCTGGTCAGAGACTTGATCGACGAGGTTACCCGGCGACAACACCAAATCTTGCATCCGAATCCAAGTCGCAGAACGGCATTCGTCCGCGTCGGAGATACAGGACGCTGCAATCTGTCCGACGCGTTCACGCAAACGCGCCGACCGTCACCTCAGTTCATGCAGGAACTCCCCCTGCGCCCGTCTCGCCCTCCGACCATTCAGTCAAATCAACGGCAAGAACCCATACGCAACTCAATAGAACCGACCTGACAAACGTCCGCCCAAAGTGTCAAGAAAGATTCGTCCGCAAGTTGATCAATTCTTTTGGTCCGCTGCGCCGCCGTCGTGGACAGCCGGGGTTCGCAGTTGGCCGACTGTGGCGAAGATTGTCTGTTATCGGTCGCCCTTGATTCATCTCTCGTTCGGAAAGATGCTGCGAAAGAATGGCGAGAGGGAGATCGGGTGCAGGCCTTCGAAACTCAATCACGTGCGCCGAACATAATCTGTGAAGATCCGCCTTTGGCTCGGATCGGCGATGATGCTGGCGCACAACAAGAAGGCCGCAGCGCACTCGTCGAATTCGCGCTTCGCCAACTCGCGTCGATGGGTCTGATCGCCGAACGCGACCGCCATCAATTGTCGGATCTGGTTGGTAAGTCGCGCGAGGCTCTTGATTCGGCGATTTGCGGTCTTGCGCTCATCAGCGAAGAAAGTCTCGCCGACGCCTTCGCCTCGATATTCGGCTGCTCGCGCGCCGGCGCGAACATCGATCCGGAATTGCACCGAGCGTTGTCGCCGGAATTCCTGAAATCGACGCGGTCGTTCCCGTTATGCGATCTCGGAGATCGCGTTCTCGTCGCCCTCGCCGATCCGACGGATTTGACGGGCCGTCGCGGATGCGAATTCGCTCTGCGAAAACGCGCGGCGCCCGTGATCGCGACCGCAAGCGAGCTTGAAGCGTTGTTTCAGCGCATCGAATCCTCGGCCGATCCCAATACGGACGCCGATATCGCTCTCGACTCCGGCGACGACGCCGAGCGCCTTCGCGATCTCGCGAGCGCGGAGCCGGCGGTTCGCCTCTGCAACCGTCTCGTCGCCGACGCCGTCAAGGCGCGCGCGTCCGACATTCATCTGGAGCCGGAGGAGCGCGCCTATCGCGTCCGCTTCCGGATCGACGGCGCGCTCTACGAACGGGAGACCCTGATGGTCAAAGAGGGCCTCGCCGTCATTTCGCGATTCAAGATTCTCAGCAATCTCGACATCGCGGAGCGTCGCCGACCGCAGGACGGGCGCTTTTCCTTTCCAGTCGCGGGACGGCCCGTCGATCTTCGCATTTCAGCGACGCCGAACGTGCATGGAGAGGGAGTCGTCCTTCGCCTTCTGCAACGCACGGATGTCGCTCTTGATCTTGAAGCGCTCGGCTTCACACCTGAAGCGGCGGAGCAATTGCATCGCCTGTCCGATCGCCCGAACGGCATCCTGCTTTTGACCGGCCCCACGGGGAGCGGCAAGACGACGACGCTTTACGCGCTCCTGCAGCGTCTCGCGAGGCGAGACGTCAAAATCCTCACCATTGAGGATCCGGTCGAATACAGGATCGCCGGCGTTTCCCAGACGCAGGTCAATCCCGCGATCGGCCTCACTTTCGCGAGCGCGCTGCGTTCGTTTCTGCGCCATGACCCCGATATCATCATGGTCGGCGAAATGCGCGATCTCGAGACGGCGCGAACCGCAGTGCAGGCGGCGCTGACAGGTCATCTTGTTCTGTCGACCCTGCACACCAATGACGCGCCGTCGGCGGTCATGCGGCTTCTTGACATGGGCGTTGAGGACTATCTTATCGCTTCAACTGTCGTCGGCGTCGTCGCGCAGCGGCTCGTGCGCAAAACCTGCGCGGAATGCGGCGGCCCCGCGATCCCTCGCGATCTGTCGAGAGAGCATTGCGCCCGATGCGAAGGGTCAGGGTTTTACGGACGCCTCGCGATCGCCGAGATCCTCGAAGTCGACGATTCGCTGCGCTCGGCGATCAAGGGCGGACCGACCGCCGCCGAACTCACCCGCATTGCGCGCGCTAGCGGATTTATCGGCATGAAGGAGGATGGCGGCGCGAAAGTCGCCGAAGGCGCGACGACGCGTCAAGAACTGCTGAAGACGATCTCCGAATGAGCTTGCCCGAGAAACAATGGCGCTATGCGGCGGAAGACGCCGCCGGCGCCGTCGTCTCCGGCGTCATTGCGGCGCCGGATCTGCGGGCGGCGGAAGTCCTGCTGAAATCCCGCCGGCTCATTCCTTTGACCCTCAGCGCGGATCAGCGGTCGCTCTTCAAGAACTTCGGACTGTCCCGTTCAGGGAACCGAATGACGATAAGCGACCTCGCTGAGGTCTCGGCGCGCCTCCGCAATCTGCTCATCGCGGGGATCCCGATCGCGCACGCGCTGAGGCTTGCGAGCGAACAGGCGCAAAGCGACCGGGAGCGGGCGTTTCTCAAGGGCCTTCTCGACGATGTGCGCGCCGGACGCTCGATCACGAGCGCGCTCGCCGGAAGCGCCTACGCAACGCCGCGGCTTTTCAAGGCGCTCGTCGAGTCGGGCGAGGCGCTCGGCGCGCTCGACAAACAGATGGAGCGTCTCGCCGTGCATTATGAAGAAGCCTTGAAGCTGCGACGCGAAATTGTTGCGCAACTCGCTTATCCCGCAGCGCTGTCCGTCCTCATCGTCGCCACCCTTTTTTTCCTGAGCTTTCTCGTTCTGCCGCAGTTTGAGGCGATCTTCTCGACATCAGACGCCAACCCGCCACCCGAAACCCGGCTGGTCCTTGGCGCCGGCGCCGCAATCCGTGGCTATTGGCCCTTTGCGCCTTTGGTCCTTCTCGGCGCCGCAATCGGCTTGCGGCTGGCGTCCAAACGCTACCCGGCGTCAATTGAACGCATGCGCCTTGGCGCGCCGGTTGCGGGGAGAATTCTGCGCTACGCGGATTACGGCGCTTTCCTGCGCACGCTTGCGACGCTGCTTGACGGCGGCGCCCCAATCGCGAGAGCGATGCCGCTCGCCCGTCAGGGTATGAGCTTCAAGATCCTGCAAGCCGAAATCGAGGAGGCGGAGAGCGCCGTCCGTGTCGGCGAACGGTTGGCGCCGGCGCTGAAGAAGCGGACGTCCTGCCCTGCGGACCTCGTCAGCTTTCTCGAAATCGGTGAGGAGACGGGTGAACTCGCCCGGCTGACCGCGCAGGCGGCGAGCCGCGCGGAGGCGCTTGTGGGTTCGTCGATCCGACGCTTCATGACGCTGCTGGCGCCCGTTCTGACCGCGCTGATGGGCCTGTTGACGGCGGGCGTCATTGCGGCGGTAATGACCGGCGTTCTCAGCCTCAATGAGACGATTTATTAGGGGGGTGCAGGAATGACGCGCCGGCGATACGCCCAGAGGGGACTGACGCTCTTTGAGCTTCTGGTCGTGCTCGCGATTCTCGCTTTCCTCGCCGCGCTCGTCGCTCCGCGCGTCATCGGCTATTTGGGCCGCGCCAAAAGCGACATCGCCAGGACGCAAGCCGCAAATCTCGCCGCATCGCTTGAACTCTTTTTCCTCGATTTCGAACGCTATCCGACGGCGGAGGAAGGATTGCAATCGCTGGTGACGGCGCCGCCTGAAGCGGCCGCATGGCGTGGGCCTTACCTCAAGGATGCGGCGGGTCTGATCGATCCCTGGGGACGGCCCTATCTCTACGAGCAGGATCCGGCGACCGAAGAGTTTGCGGTCGTCAGCCTTGGCCGCGACGGCCAGGAAGGCGGCAGCGGGGAAGATGAAGACATTCGGAAGAAATAAATTTGAGATGATTGGCCGCGTTTCACTCAATATTTTTTGCAATCCGCCGATTTCGAACGCCCGTCTCGAATTCGGGAGCGGAGATGAATCAACGCGAGAATTCCCTCGTTCATGCAATGCAAACAGTTTTCGCCTCTCGCGTCAGGCGCATCGTCAATGCTGCAAATGGGGCCCGCCTTTCTGCATCGTCCGCTTCCGGGTCTTGCATCGTTTTCATTGGCGCGGGTTTGGGAGTGGTTCGTCGAGGGGCTGGCGATCGCCGCGCCGAAGCCGCTTCGCGAAGCGGGCTGGCGGCCCGCCTATCGTTTGATCCGAAGAAATCCGCCCGCGGACGATGCGCCGCCGCTCATGATCGAGCGCTCCCTCCTCGGAGAGGCGCGCCTTGCGCCGCGGCGCGTCGAAAGCGAGGCGGCGCTCCCGCTCGCGATCGAACTTGCGGCGAACGACGTCTTCGAAACGCGCGTCGATCTCCCCGCGGCGGCGCGCGTCGCTCTTCGCGAAGCGATCGCGCATCGCCTCGAATCGTTCTCGCCATTGCCTGCCTCCGACGTCGACTTCGCGATAGGCCGCGTCGCGCCTTCCCGCGCCGGTCGCCTCGACGTTCAGGTCGCGATCATCCGTAAAAGGACGATCGGGGAGCTGCTGCAGTCGCCGCAAGGGCCGAGGATCGAGCTCGTCGGCGCCGAGGCCGACGAGCGTGGAAGTTTCCGATACGTATTTCATATGAGTGCGAGAGCGGGTTCAAACGGCGGACGCGCGCTTTTTCGCGCGATCGCAATCGCCGCCGCCGCTTCAATCTGCGCCGTCGGGGCGAGCGTGCAGCTTGACCGGCGCATTGAAGCGATCACCGCGCATGAGGCGGCGCTCATCGCGGCGCTGCGCGAGGAAAAGGACCTGGCGCGGTTCCTCGCTGAACCGCCCGCGACGCCGCCATCAATGCGGTCGTTTGACAGGATCGCCGAGGACCTCACTCGTCTGTCGATGGACCTCCCCGACGGCGTCTGGCTCGAGGAGATTTCGATCACGCCTGAGGGCGCCGCAGCGCGCGGCTATGCGCGGCAGGGACTTCAATGGCCGAACGGGATTGCGGCGACGACGACGCCGTCCGACCGTCCCGGAATCGACGCCGTCGCCTTTCGGTGCCTCAAAGAAGATGCGCCATGAGCGAGCCGATCAGCCCTTCCCGCATCGCACACGCCAGCGCATCGTTCGCCGCAGCGGGTCTCGCGATTTTCATCGCAGCGGCTTTCACCGCCGGCGTTCAAGCGCAATTCGCCGCGAAGTTCGGAGCGCTTGCGGCGCGCGAAGAAAGCGCCGAAGCGCTAACGGCGCGATTGGAGGAATCGCGCACGAAAACGCGCGAGACGCTCGCCCAAATCGGGGCCGGCCCTCAGGATCTCGCGGGGCTCTCCTCGCCCGAATCCGCCAAAGCCCTTGTCGCGGACGCCTGCGCCGCTCTCTCTCAAACTTCGAACGCGTCCTGCATCTTCGAGGAAGCGCCCCTCACTGCAGCGATGTCGTCGCATCAGGCGCGGCTGACGGCGACGGGGCCGCTTTCGGAAATCATCGCCGGCCTCAGCGCCGCCGCGAAGCCGCCGCTCGGCGTCAGCATGCTGACCATTCGGCCGAGCGCCGGCGAGGGCGCCGTCGAGGTCTCCGCGGTCATCGAAGTCATGGGCGCGCGCAGCCCCGAGAGCTCTTCATGATCGGCCTGATCCTCAAAGACCCCGGTCTCATCGCCACGCTCGCGGCCGCGATCGTCGCCGGCGCGCTCGCGCTCATCCCCGCGCCTCAGCGGGATATTCCGCCCTTCGCATCAGCAATCAACGCTGACGCGGCGAGCGCCGAAAACGGCGACGCGGATCTGACGCGGCTCGCGCAAGTCTTCGACCACGCAAATCTGCCGGCGCCCGCGCCGCCGGTCGTTCCCCCGCCCGACCCCGCCGCAGAATTGAAGCGCTATCGCTATCTCGGAAGCGCCGCGGCGGAGGACCGCCAGCGCGCGCTGTTCCAGGCGAACGACGCCGTCCGCGTCCTCGCGCCCGGCGAGGCGCTCGAAGGCTTCGCCTTGACGCGCATCGACCGCGGCGGCGCAGTCTTCGTTAAGGACGGCGTCGAAGTCGTTCTTCCTCTGAGCGGCGAATGAACCCGATGGCCCGCCCCTTGCTCGAATTCGGACAACTTTTGAGGAAGGACGCCGGCCGCATGGACGGACGAGCAATATTCGCACGCATGGCGGGTGTTATCGCAGCGACTTTCATGTCATCCGCCTGCGGGGTCGTTCCCAAAAGGGAACAAGCCTTCGCCTTCCCCAATCATGTCGAAGAGGCCGCGCGCGAGGCTTCCGCGTCGCCGGCGGAGCCCCCTCTCCCGGCGCCGGCGCAAAAAACATCGCCCGCCGACCGCCTCGTTTACTATCAGGGCGTCGCGGGATCGCTGGCGTCAATGCCCGAACGCGATGCGCTCGCCGGCAAGACCGTGTCGCTCCAATTCGTGAACGCGCCCGCCGCCGATGTCGCGCGCACCGTCATCGCCGACGTCTTGGGGCGAACCGTCTCGGTCTCAAGCGGCGTGACGGGCGCCGTCACCTTGTCGGCGCCCGATCCCGTGCCCGCGAGCGAGGCGCTCCAGGCGCTCGAAACGGTGCTCGCGGAATCGGGCCTTGCGCTCCTTCGCGTCAAGGACGGGTTCCTCTTGACCACGCTTGAAGGCGCGAGCGAGGAGAGCGCCGCCGTCAATCGCCCCGGCGCCGCCGTCGGCTACGGCGTCGCCTTCGCGCCCGTCCGCTACGCGGCGCCGTCGGAGCTTGCAACGCTCATAGAGCCCTTCATCTCCGATCGCCTGACGATGACGCCTGACGACGCCCGCGGCGCGATCATATTGAAAGGCCCGCAAAGCGACATCGCGACCGCGATCGAGGCGATCGAGACCTTCGACACGCCGCAACTGACGGACCGCATCTTCGGTCTCTTCAAGCTGCAGTTCGCGGACGCGGCGACGTTGAAGACCGAAATCGCTTCCGTCATCGACGCGGCGACCGTCGGCGCCGGCGCGTCGGTCGACATATTGGCGCTGCCGCGCCTCAACCTCCTCTTCGTGACGGCGCGGACGAAAGGGAGCTTCGACGAGGCGCGCGGCTGGATCGAACGGCTCGACCAGCCGTCGGGCGGCGACGAACGGCGCCTGCGCTATTATTCCGTTCTCAACACGTCGGCGGAAACGCTCGCCGATCAATTGAACGCCGCCTTCGGCGGATATTCTGAAATCGCCGCTGGGACGGTTGCAGGCGCGGGCGAAAGCGCCGTGCAACCTTCATTCAGAGCTTTTCAGTCCGCAGGCGGCGCGAACAATAATATCGCTTCGATCTCCGTTGACGCCCCGAACAACGCGCTCATCATTCGCGCGACGGACAAGGAGTATCGCGAGATTTCCGATCTCCTCGAACGGATGGACGTGCTTTCTCCTCAGGTCCTCATCGAGGCGACGATCGCCGAAGTGACCTTGAACGACACGCTCGGCTACGGCGTCCGCTGGTTCTTCGAAAACGCCGAATCGCGCGTCTCGTTTCCGGGCCTCAATCCCGGCGGGCGCGACGACAACAATCCGGCGACCTCGCTCAATCCGTTTCCGTCGATCGTACCGGGTTTGAATTACTCGTTTGCGTCGAACAATGTCTCGGCGGCGCTGGATCTCCTCGATTCCGTCACCGACGTCAGCATCCTTTCCGCCCCGTCGATCATGGTCCTAAACAATCAGGCGGCGCATCTCCAGGTCGGCGACGAGGTGCCGATCGTGACGCAGCAGGCGCAATCGACGATCAACCCCGACTCGCCCCTCGTCTCGACGCTCCAGCTCCGCGAGACTGGCGTCATCCTTGACGTGAAGCCCCGGATCAACGCCAGCGACGTCGTAGTCCTCGAAATCACCCAGGAAGTGAGCGACGTCGCGCCGACGACGACGTCGGGCATCGACTCTCCGACAATCCAGCAGCGGAAATTCACGAGCACGGTCGCCGTAAAGAATAACGGCACGATCGCCCTCGGCGGCCTCATCCGCGAGACCTACACCGACGCAGAGACGGGCGTGCCCTTTCTCAAGGACCTTCCGGGGCTCGGCTACGCTTTCAAATCGCGCGACGTCACGAAGCGCCGGACCGAGCTTGTGATCTTTTTGACGCCGCGCATCATCCGCACCGACGACGACGCGAGAAACGCCATCAACTACATCCGCCGGGAGATGACGCGGCTCGGCAAGCCGCAAAGTTGATGAGGCGTCCTTGAATCTTGAACCGCGCGAAGACGCATCGTTCGCAACTTTAGCGGCGCTCGCGATCGCCAACCATGCCCGAAATCTTCCAGTTTGGACTCACGCTGCTTAGCAGGCGCTTACCCAACGACGGCGACGCAAGCGCTCTTGCAACGACGCTGCCGCAACGATCTGATTTTATTTAGAAATCTGGCGCGAGCGACAGGACTTGAATCCGCGGCATCCGGCGTGACAGAGCAGCGACGCTCACGCCGTCCTCATCCGCTGCCTTGCGGGTTATCTCCCGGCGCTAAGACGGCCGCGTTACTTTTTTCCGAGGGCGTCCTTCAGAAGCTCATTCTGCATCGCCATCTCGGCGTATCTTGGCGGCGCCGTAGTGGAGCTCGGCAGCGACAATGATGCTGGACGACGGCGTCCTCGCCGATTTTGGCGATCTTTGCAGCTACCCGCCCTTATGGGTGGCGAACAAGTTCGGAGACGATGTTCGTGTCGAGCAGATAGCAGACGGTCACAACTCGACCGGCTCCGGGGCGCGATCCCGAATCGGCGAAGAGTCCTTCGTCGATCGGCTTCGGCGTCGCAAGGAACGCCAAAAGGGATTGCGGCGCGGTGGGGCTTAATAAAGAGGCGTTCGCCTTCATCGGCATGACGGCGTCCTCCCCCCGGGACTTCAAAGTCCCGGGGAACCCGGACCCGCCTGGTTGCGGCCGTTCCTGAAGAGTTTCACTCGACGTTGCGCGGTCATCGCGGTCATGCGGATGTCCTTGAGGACAGATGTCGCAACTTCGGCCACCGTCAAGAACTGCGCCACGATCCGTTATCGGCATCGATTCGGGCGGCCGCAGACAAGATCGCACCCGAGCCAATTTGCTTACCCGTTGCTTACCCCACGCTTACCCGAAGCGGATTTCGCCCGAAGGCGTTTTCCACACCTTGACTAACTTGCTGATTTAATTTAGAAAAGTGGTGAGCCCGGATGGGATCGAACCATCGACCCTCTGATTAAAAGTCAGAT
>CALKYG010000351.1 GCA_938003575.1 uncultured Alphaproteobacteria bacterium | reverse complement strand
GCTCTAATCGCGGCGGCTCGTCGGAACAAGTCGCGCAAACTCAAGGTTCCGCGTTTCAAGGAGTGTGATGGAAGCGTTTCTTTCCACATTCGGCGCTTCGGTTTGGGGCCCTATTGCGCTCTCGTTCCTGTTCGGCGTGGCCTTCGGCTGGTTGATCTGGGGCGCGACGCCGGACCGGCGAAAACCAGAAGACGGACCGCTTCAAGAAGACGATCCTAAGGAGCTTGTCGTTCTTAAGGCGGAGATCGAAGCCGCAAGGGCCTTGCTCGACGAACCGGGAGATATGGACGGCGCCGTCGCCGAACGACTGGCGGCGATTGATGAAAGCTTCAAACGGGCCGAAGGCAGACTCGCCGCTGCGCTTGATGTCGCCAAGCGGGTTGCGCTTTGACCGATGCTGACCGCGTTTGCGCCGGTTTTATCAGAGACGGCCGACCATCCGATTCGCAACGCGCATCTGACAGGCCAGTCGCCGGCCGCGGCTGCTTCCGATCGCGCCCGTCTGCGCGTCCTGTTGCTGAATGATCGCGCCGGCAGGCGGCATGCCGTCAAGCGACCGCCGACGCTTGGCGCGGACGCTGGATTCGACCAATCGCAGCAAAGAGAGGAATGATTGCGAACGCAGTCAGCAAGGATGCCAGAAAAAACGGCGCGCCTGGAAAATAGAGCTGTGCGCCGTTTCGTGAAAAGGCTGAGAATATCTGTGTCATCAGAATCGGGCCGATGATCATTGACACGCCGTTAATTGAACCGATCGCCCCTTGAAGCTGTCCTTGCGCATCCGCCGGCACCGTGCGCGACATGATGCCTTGCAAAGCCGGCGCCGTGAAGCCGGCCAAAGCGCCGAAGGCGATCAACGGATAGATCATCCATCCTTCATTGGCGACGCCGTATCCAAGGTAGGTCGCGACGGCAATTCCGACGCCGAAAAAAGCGGCTTTCCGTTCGCCGATTTTGGGGATTACCAGCCGTGTAAGGCCGCCCTGCACGATTATCGAGGCAAGACCGACACCCATAAGCGAGATCCCGATCTGCTTTGCCGACCACCCAAAGCGTTCGCCGGAGTAATACGCCCAAACGGAAGGAAAGGTCCAATGAGCGAGCTGGTATAGAAACATTGCGAGGGCGACCGGCAGAATGACCGGATATCGCCGAAAATTTCTGAACGCGCCGAAGGCGTTGGCCCGATGCCACTCAAATTTGCGGCGATTTTCGCGGTCAAGAGTCTCCGGCAGGAAAAACCACCCGTACACAAAGTTGGAAAATCCCAGCGCAGCGACGGCGAAAAAAGGCGCCCGGTGACCGAACTCGTCGCCAATCAAGCCTCCCAGCGCTGGTCCGATTATGAAGCCCAAACCGAACGCGGCCCCCATCAGGCCGAAATTCGCGGCGCGTTTTTCAGGCGTTGAGATGTCCGCGATGTACGCGTTTGAGGTTGAGAAAGTCGCCGAGAACGACCCGGCGAGCACCCTCGCCGCCAGCAGCACGCCGATCGAAGGCGCGACCGCCATCAAAAGGAAATCAATTGAATACGCGGCGAGCGAGCCGAGAATGATCGGGCGTCGTCCGAACCTGTCGGATAACGAACCCATGATCGGCATCATGAAAAACTGCATGACGGCGTAGGCGAGAGTCAGAATGCCGCCCCACCGAGCCGCGTCCGCTCGGGATTCGCCGGTGACCTCCATGATGAGCTCCGGCATCACCGGCATGATGATCCCAAATCCGATCATATTGATCAGGACAGTAATGAAGATGAAGAGCAGGGCGTTCCGCCCCGGCTTGCGCGCAGCCATTTGTCGGGTTGATCCTTAGACTAAATGTCTTTGTACTCAGCGACCGCCCCGGGCGTCTCGATCGGCTTGACATTGATCGCGGTGATTTGATTTCGGCGGCGCCGCAGAATCCTGAAGCGGAAGCCGTGGAATGAAAACGCCTGGCCCACGTCCGGGATCGACTGCGCCTCGTGAAT
>CALKYG010000350.1 GCA_938003575.1 uncultured Alphaproteobacteria bacterium | reverse complement strand
CTTGCGCGGCCCAGTCTTGGTCAAATTCCAGAATTCATGCGAATTGTTGTAAACTCAACCGCTCCATCCGATCGCGGTATTCCACATTTTTGGGGAAATTTTCTGGCATGCGGCCGCCGGACGGACAGCTCTCGCTCAGTGTCGGCAAAGGCTCCCGCGCACGTCAGATTTCCTGACCGTCCAAACGGTTGCGAAGCTTTCTGGCTCTTTCGCGAGCGTGTTCCTCATGTGGGTTCCATTCCAATGCGCGCTGCAGCATTTCATAGGCGCTGCGCTCATCGCCTCCGGCGAGCATGATCTCCGCAAGGGCGATGCGTGCGCCGAAATGGCGCGGTTCAAGTTCGATCGCCCGGGTGAAGTCCTCGACCGAGCCTGGTTGGTCATCGAGGCGCAGGCGAATCGCTCCCCTGACGGCATAGGCCTGAGCGAAGCTGGGGCTGAGACCGGTCGCTGTATCGAGGAGCGCGGCGGCGAGACCAAATTCGCCCGCATCCGCGGCAGCGACGGCGCGCTGGTACAAAAGATCGACGGTGTCGCTCTGTGAGTCAGACCAGATTTCTTCAATCCGAGCAGCTGACGCATCCGCATCACGGGCGTCCCCCGTCCGAAGCTCCTCAAAAAGCTGATCGAGCCGAGGGTCCGTTTGGTCGGCGTAAGCCGGCGCGGACACCGACAACAGAAGAAATATCGCCCAAAAACAGCTGCGCATCGGCGCTATAATAGGCCAGTTGCGCCGAGCGGGCCAACCATTTGAAATATTGGCGGGGCGTCGGACCGTTAGCGGCCTTAGCCCTGTCGGGCCTTGAAGCGCTTCTGGGTCTTGTTGATCACATAGACCCGGCCCTTGCGGCGGACGACGCGGCAGTCCTTGTGACGCGCTTTCAGCGACTTAATGGAGCTTCTGACTTTCATGGCACACGGTCCGGCAGTTTAGGGGATTCGGAGCGCGGGGGCATAGGATGGGCGGGGCCGCCTGTCAACCGCCGCGGTTTTGACCGGTTAACCTAATCGCGAATTTACTTTTCGATCTTACGGAAATCAGCTCTAAGGGCCCGGTTCTGTAAGAGTTTGCATATGAAGTTGAGTGTGCGTCTGCTCGCCGTCGCAATCGCGTCGGCTTTTTTGTTGGCCTGTTCCGGCGGCGGAGCCGGGCCGAGTTCTGGCCCTACGCCCCCACCCCCCGCCGCACCGGGAGGGTTCGCCGCCGCCGCTGCGACGAGCAACTCGATCACGCTGAGCTGGACCGCGTCGGGCTCGTTTTCGACATACAAGATTTACCGCAACGGGGCCGAGGTTGCGACCGTCCCCGGCCCGCCATTCACCGACACCGGTCTCACCCCCGGCGCGACCTATCAGTATTTCATCCGCGGCGTCACGCCGGCCGGCGTTCTTTCAGCTCAAAGTCCGACGATCTCGGCGACCACCTCAGGCGGGTCGAACAGCCTCACGCTCGCCGCCCTGATTGATCCCGCGGCTCGAAGCTACATGATGGTCCGCGATATCGAGTTTGACGCCGCCGGCGACATTTTCATTACGGGCGGGGCGTTCTCGGCCAATTTTCCGACAACAGCCGGCGCTTATGACCGCACCTTCTCCTCGGGCGGGTCGAGCACCGGTTCGGTCGGACCGTCAGATGTTTTCGTGATGAAGTTCAACCGGGCCGGCCAGCTGATTTGGTCCACCCTGATCGGCGGTCCGAACCATGACCGCGCCTATGGTCTTGAGATCGCCCCGGACGGCGGCGTCATCGTCGCCGGCCGCGCCGGCGAGGGATTTCCGACGACCGCCGGCGTCATCCAGCCGAATTTCGCCGGCGACACGGCGCCGAACGGCGCATACGGAAAACAGGACGGCTTTGTCGCGAAATTGTCGGCCGACGGGTCGCAATTGCTCTGGTCGACTTACTTCGGTTCGTCGAAAGCCGGCGCCCTTCGCGATGTCGGGGTCGATTCAAACAACAAGGTTTACGTCGTGGGCGCATTTTTCAGCGGCCTTGCCCACATAACGGGCGGAGCGGTTCAGTCATCGCCGAACGGCCAGCACGACCTCGTCTATGCGCGCCTCAACGCCAATGCGACAGCGGTCGAGTATTCGACCTATCTAGGCGGCGCCGAACCAAACGGCGAGACGCCGGGAACGCCGTCGATTACGGTGACGCCCGGCCGTGAAGTCTTCGTCGTTATTGAAGAAGGCGGAACCGGCGCGCCGACGTCCTCAAACGCGTATCAGCGCAACGGCGCCGGCGGCGTCGATTTTCTCATTGCGAAATTTTCGCCGTCCGATCAGCTCGTTTATGCGACTTATCTCGGCGGCGGGGCGGATGAAGATCTCGAAACGCATAATCTCGCAGTTGACGGCGCGGGGCGCGCAGTCGTCGCATCAATCAGCAAGTCATCGAACTATCCGGTGACGACCGGCGCCTATCAGCAGCTCTATGGCGGCGGGAGCAATGACGGCGTCATATCCATTCTTTCAGCTGACGGATCGTCCCTGGTCGCCTCGACCTTTTTCGGCGGCGCCGGATTTGAGGATCTACAGGGCGTGGAGGTCAGCACTGACGGACGCCTCTATATTGCCGGCGGCACGGCTTCGTCCGGACTGCACACGACGTCAGATGCGTTCCAGACAAACTTCGCCGGGGTCGCAGACGCATTTCTAGCATCGTTGACGACTGATCTGAGGACGGCGCCGTTCGTTTCCTATCTGGGCGGTACGGATTCAGACATCGCCCGCGCCATGGACACTGCCTCAGACGGGGCGGTTGCATTTGGCGGCGTCACGCGATCGCCGAATCTGCCGGTGTCAGGCGGCGGATCGACGACGCCAAACGGCGGCGCCACGACAGGTTGGTGGGCGCTGAAGACGCCCTGATCAGCCTGCGCGGCGGCGCTGCATGCCGGTATCCGGCAAAAGCATGTCGTCGCGAAACGGGTAAACGCCTTCGCCGCCGAGCAGCCAGACGGTTAAATTGCGCCGGAAAATCCCCGCATAGGCTTCATCTAGGATATTCAGTCCGCCGGCGAAGGCGCCGTAAGCGGGCATGATCATTCGATCCTCATCGACCGCGAAACATCGTCGGCGAATCGCCCGCCCTTCGACGCGCACCTTTGCGACAGGATGATAGTGACCCGCAATCTCCCCGGGTTCAGGGCGCTGCGCCGGCTCGTGTCTGAACAGCAGACGCCCGAGGCGCATCGATCTTTCCACCGGGCCTGCAAACCGCGCCGGCGGGTCCGGATCGTGATTTCCAAGCACCCAGATCCATCGTGCGGCTCCGATCAGCGAAGCCAGCAGATCAGCGTCGCGCTTTTCCATCCGTAGGTTAGCGGCGCCATCATGAAATGCGTCACCCAGCGAAATCACGGTCCTTGGCTTGAATCGCCCGCACA
>CALKYG010000349.1 GCA_938003575.1 uncultured Alphaproteobacteria bacterium | reverse complement strand
GTCGGCGCTGCGCGCCGATCTCGGGCTTGCGCCGGGCCGCGAGTTTCTGGACAGGACGGCGCTCGACGCCGCCGCGGCGAAGACCGCCGAAGCGCGCCGCAGGGCGATCAATTTCGGCAGCATCTATCAGGAGCAAATGACCGCGCGGCGCCAGCTGATGCTGTGCGCGCAAATCCTGAAACACGTCGATTCCGATACGCCGATCCGTTTCCTGATCGCTGAAGTCGAGGCGCCCGCGACGGTGATGGGCGCAATCTATCTCGCGCGCCTTTACGGCGTCGATCATATGCTCGACATATCGCCCCTGTTCGAAACGCCGGACGCCATCGAGCGCGGCGGGCGGTTCATTGAGCGGCTGCTCGATGAAAGCGCCTTTGTCGAATACATCCGCAGGCGCGGGCGCATTTCGATACAGTGCGGCTTTTCGGACAGCGGCAGGTTCATGGGCCAGGTCGCCGCCGATCTCGGCATCGAGCGGCTTCATATCCTCGTCTCGCGCGCGCTGGCGGCGAAAAACATCCGCGACGTCGAAGCGGTCGTTTTCAACACGCACGGGGAATCGATGGGAAGGGGCGGACACCCCGGCGATTTCAACGCGCGTCTCGACCATCTTCTGACGCCGTGGACGAGAGCGCGGTTTCAGCGCGACGGGATCAGAATCAACGCCGAGTGCAGCTTTCAGGGCGGCGACGGCTTCCTCCATTTTCAAACGCAGGACCTTGCCGACGCAACGCTCCGCTCTGTCTTTGCGTGGTCGCAACGCGAACCGAAGAAACCGGCGGGCGACCGCTTCTATGACGACATCAATTTTTCATGGGACGTCTATCGCGCCGTAAAGGGATGGCAGGAGGCGCTGTTCAACAATCCGCATTATCAGGCGGCGCTCGCCGCGTTCGCGCCGAATCTGCTTCCGCCGGCGGGATCGCGGAAAACGCGGCGCCAGAGCGGTGCGTCGAAAAACGACATCGCCCGCTCGCTGCGCGCGATCCCGCACAACGCAATTCTTCAGCAGCTTGCGGCCCCCGCAAACGTGCTTGGCGGGATCGGCGCGGCGGCCTCGCGCGAGCCGGAACGATTTACCGCGCTGATGAAGGCGTCAACGCGGATGCGCGGCGTGTTTTCGATGGCCGCCGCGGCGAGAATGCTGACAAGCCTTTCGATCCTGCGCTCCTACGCCAGCCTTTACGACCCCGGCTTCTGGACGGTTCGCGCCGCGCGCGCGCCGGCGGTGTCGGACCGGGCGCCGCCGCTTGCCGTCGCCGACCGGCTTTCGCAAAGAAGTCTCGACGTCAGTCTCGACCGCCTGGCGAACTTCCTTTCAGTCGACAGGCAGCAATTTGACGAGGCGTGCCGCAATCTCGGCGAATCCGAATGCGCCGGCGACGCGTTCAACGAAGCGCTCTACACGTTGCATGCGGTCCGATTGGCGCTGATTGCCGACGGCCTCGTTCTCGCTGCCTCGACGCCGTCCTTTTCGCCGCGCCATGAAATCTCGCGCGAGACGATCATTGATTACGCGCTTGATCTTCGTTTCGCCGAACTGGCGTCGATCATCGAGGAAATATTTCCGGAGTCCGCGGAACCGCCGGGCGAATTCGCCGGTCTGACCGAAGCGGCTGAAACCGGCGACGGCCCGTCAGGCTATCCCGATATCAGGCGCCGGATCTCTGCGCCGCTTCGCGCGCTCGACTGGCGCATCAAGGATCTTGCGGTCGGCATATCGCATTTTTACGACGCCTTCGGTTGAGCCGCGGCTTCCTCGATCTTTTCAAGGAAATGCTTGCGGCAAAGCGAGGTGTAACGCTCATTGCCGCCGATCTCGATGCTTTTCCCATCCGTTATTGCGCGCCCCGCGGCGTCAATTCTCAAGTTCATCGTCGCCTTCCGGCCGCAATGGCAGATCGCCTTGAGCTCCCGGATTTCATCCGCAAGGGCGAGCAGCCGTTCGCTTCCGGGAAAGAGCGCGCCGCGAAAATCCGTCCGCAATCCGTAGCAGATGATCGGAACGCCGAGGTAATCGACGGCGCGCGCCAGTTGCAGCACCTGTTCAGCGCTCAGGAACTGGGCTTCGTCGACAAAGACGCAATCGGCGCCGTCATTCCTGATCCCTGCTGCGATGTCGGCGAACAGGTCCGTGCCGGCGTCAAAGACGCGCGCTTTTTCGGATAATCCGATCCGGGATGCGACGACGCCGTCGCCGGCGCGGCGGTCGATCGCGGCGGTGTAGATGAGGGTCTTCATGCCGCGTTCGCGGTAATTGAAACTCGCCTGCAGCAGCGCCGTCGATTTGCCGGCGTTCATCGCGGCGTAATTGAAATAGAGTTTGGCCACGCGTCAGAGCCCTTCGGGCAACACGCCCTCGAAGTCGAGAGCGTAGGGGCCCGTCATGATGACATGATCGTCGGCGCGCCATTCGATCGCCAACAGGCCGCCGTCCAGTTCGACGGTCGCCTTGCGGTCGGTGAGACGCCGGCGGCTGGCCGCGACGACGGCCGCGCACGCCGCCGTGCCGCAAGCCTTCGTTACGCCGACGCCGCGTTCCCAGACGCGCAGGCGGATGTAATGGCGTCCGCGGACTTCCGCGACCGAAACATTCGCCCTGTCCGGAAAGATCGGATGGTTTTCAATCATCGGACCGAAGCGGTCGAGCGCCTGCGCTTCGGCGTCGTCGACAAAGAAAATGCAATGCGGATTGCCCATGTTGACCGCGGACGGTCCCCAAAGAACCGGTTTGTCGATCGGCCCGAGCTTTATGTCGACGAAGCGCGTGTCCTGCGTTTCCTCCGCGAGCGGAATTTGCTTCCAGTGAAATTTCGGGATTCCCATATCGACCGAAATTCTTCCGGCGGCGCCGCGTTCGGCGGAGATCAGGCCCGACATGGTCTCAAAAGCAACGCCGGCGTCGCCGCTTTCGTCGAGCAGAATGGCGCCGACGCATCGCGCGGCGTTTCCACAGGCGCCGGCTTGCGATCCGTCCGCATTCCACACGCCCATGAAGGGGCCGTCGCGATCCTCGATCGTGATAACCTGGTCGCACCCGATTCCGGATTTCCGGTCGGCGATCGCGCGCGCCGCGTCTTCGGTCATGCGCGCGGGCGAGTGACGGAGGTCGATCACGACAAAATCATTGCCGAGTCCGTTCATCTTCCGGAATGGCAAGCCTGACAGCGTCATCCTGATTAATCCTCGCGCGGTCCGCGTTCCGGCCGGCAGCGGCGTCGCCTGGCATCGATACTTGGCCGCGCCCGCCGTCGGGTTCAAGCCCGAAGGTCTTGAGGGCGCGCCGCCGGCGCCCTTTCGCCATTTCGCTCAGCCCGTGTTCGGTTTTTTCCCAGAACGAAGGGCGCAGGAACAACTGAAGCAGCGCCCGCCAGGCGGCGACCGACATCATGACCCAGTATGCCGGCATCAGGAGCGCGGCCGGGCTCAACCGGAAGAGACCCCGGCGCAGCGGCGCAAAAGCCGCGAGCGCGATCAGCGTCAGATTGCCGAAGGCGAGCGCGGACAGCGTCGCGCCGCCGACCCAATCCGGCAGGTCCGCCAGCGGCGCGGTCCCGCCGAGCCGTTCCGCCGCCAGCAAGGCCCACAGGACAGGATTGAGCAAGGCGGAGAAAACCGCGCCGCCGACCAGGAAATCGACTGAAAGCGACGTGCGCCAGTCGAACGCCGTCGCATTCCGGCGGCGGCGTGCGACGGCCCATGTCTGCATGAAACCCTTCATCCAGCGCGTCCGCTGCCGCATCCAGTTCCCGAGGCGGCAATTGGCTTCTTCGAAAGTCGTTGAGTCTACGATCGCGGTCTGA
This sequence comes from uncultured Alphaproteobacteria bacterium, assembly GCA_938003575.1. Lineage (GTDB taxonomy): Bacteria > Pseudomonadota > Alphaproteobacteria > Caulobacterales > Parvularculaceae > Amphiplicatus. Next base: position 1,119 of record CALKYG010000349.1, on the reverse strand, counting down.
TAGCCGCGCCGCGCGAGGCGAAAGCCGAGATCAGCATCTTCAGTGACATTGTAAGGGTCCCAGCCGCCGACATCCGACAGGATCTCGGTGCGGAATATGTTAGACGTGCCGCCAAGCGGTATCGGCGCGCCGATCCGGTCGAGCGCGGGAAGGAAATGATCGAACCAGAGGCAGTATTCGAGCGTGAAGAGGCGCGTCAGCCAGTTCTCGTCGGGATTGTAGTAGTTCAGGCGCGCCTGAACGCAGGCGAGTCTGTCGCCGGCGCCGGCGAAACGCCCGGCCGCGATCCGAAGCTGGGCGGGCTCGGGTTCGTCCTCAGCGTCATAGATGACAATCAGCTCGCCGCGCGCGCACGCCAGCCCGTAATTGCAGGCCTTCGGCTTCGTCTGCGGATGCGATGGCGGAACGATGATGAGATCGAAAAATTCCTCAAGATGCAGCCGGCGCGCTTCGCCAAGCGTTTCCGCGTCGCTTTCCTCAAGCAGCAGTTTGACGTCGAGCTTTTGCGCCGGATAATCGAGCGCGCCGATCGCCTTGATCAGCCCGGGAAGCGCATGCGCCTCGTGAAACAGCGGCGCCAGAATGGTGACGGTCGGCAGCTCCGCGTCCTGCAGCGGCGGGATTCGCTCGCGTCGGCTGGTGCGCAGCCCGAACAGGACGAGCGCGATCCGGACGGCGGCGGCCAATGCGAAAAAGGCCGTTGAGATCAGAATGATCGCCGCAGCGGCCGCAGCCGGTTCCGCCGCGCCGAACGCGAGCGCGCCGGCGAGGAGAAAAGCGGCCGCCGAGACGCCGCTTGATTTCAGCGCGCATTCGGCGCTGTCGACCGGGCATCGCGAAGCCAGACCCTGCGTCGCCTCGCGTTTCAGCTCGCCTGCAAGCGCGGATCTGACGCAATCGCGGAACGCCGGCGGCGCGACCTTCCGGTCGAGCGGCGTCTCGGGCGCTCCCGTGGTGAGAAAGCCCATGGCGCCGTTCGCGATCCGCCACGGCGCCCGGCCGGACTGGAAATAGCGGCGCAGCCGGCCGGCTTGAAGCAACCCCGGTTGAGGGCGGGGGATTGAGGCGCCGCTTCCGTATTCGTCCGTGCGCGTCAAAATTCCGACCACAAACCGATGA
>CALKYG010000348.1 GCA_938003575.1 uncultured Alphaproteobacteria bacterium | reverse complement strand
GCCCCGATACGCCGCCGGAAGGAATGAACGAAGACATATTCACCTACGGCTGCATCTGGGCGGGCGATGAGTCCATTCCGATCAGCCTTATTTCGCATATTGTCTTCCCGAAGCGGTTCTGGGGCCAGGGTTGAAGGCCGATCGCTCATATTTGCTTTGCATGGCGGCCCTCGCCGCCGCGACGTTTTTTGCCAGCGCGCAGGCGCAGACCGGCGATGAGGCGATCTGCGGCGTCAATCCCAATGAGAGGTACGGCTTCACTGGCAAATTCCAGCCTGATCAAGAAGTAAGCCCGCTGCTCTTTCCGGGCGACGAGAGGCGGATCAAAGTGCTGAATGACGGCTTGCGGTTTGTCGTCAATCGCACCCGGCAGGGAAACGGCGACGAGGCGTCGGCGATCCGGTTTCAGTGCGAAAGCTGCCCCGCGCCGGATAACGAGGTGTTCGTCATCGGCGCTGAAGATTTCGATACGGCTGATCACAGCGTGATGACGCCGGTTTTCTTCGGGAATGTCCGGGTGTGGAGCGAGTACGGCGCGCCTCTCGCCAAGATCGACACCTATGCGATTGAGGGCCGGCCGCGGCGACAGCTTGGCGTGATCGACGCTTCCTCGGCGGCGCAGCCGAACTGGTGCCATGTCAACGAGTATATGGGTTCGCAGACCGTTGCGGGCGACGAGCCCCCCGATGCGCGCGCAAGGCACTATACGCCCGGACCAGCCAACTTCGGCGCAGCGGTCAATTCGGTCGCCGCGATCGCTTACGTCGTGGGTACGCATAAACGAAATAATGAAAAGCAGATCAGCATGTGTTCCGGCTTCTTCATAACGCCGTCCCTTGTGTTGACGAACCGGCATTGCGTCTGTCCCGCGGCGCCGTCGAACGCCTGTCCGAATGAAAAGGAGTTCGTGGAGGCCGGCCTTTATGACGCCGCCAGCTGGCAGGCGGCGGAGAGCGCTCTGTATGCGCGTACGCACCGCGTGTGGTCGCGAACCGCCGTCGCCGATCAATCCGCTGCGCCGACTTTCCAGAACGCCGTCCTCGTCCATGCGGGACAGGCGCCGCCAGGCGAAAGACCGCTCGATTACGCGATATTGAAAGTCAGCGGCGCGCCGGATCAAGCGGCGGCCATAGCCCCGGCGAAGATCTTTCCGAACGCTCGTCTGTCTGACGGCGCGAAGGTCGCGGTTCCCCAATACCCCGGAAACTATCCGTTCTCGATCAATTACGACAGCAACTGCCTTTTCTTCACGAATTATGGCGGCGAAGTCGAGTACGGGCGTCGCAACATTGACGGCGTTCCGTCAGACTATCGTTACGGACTGCATGGCTGCGATACCGGCAAGGGCAGCAGCGGAAGCCCGTTGTTCATGCGCGATCTCGCCGGCGTCATCGGCCTCCATTATTGTTGCTGGAACGGTGACGACACCTACCGGTTCGGCAACGAAAGCGTGAAAGCTGACGGAGTATTGCCGGAGGGCGACGCGCTCGATCGCGGCATGCTCAATCGGTTCGCGCTGATCAGCAGCATTCTTTGCGACGTCAGGTCGCGAAATCCGGCGCTTTTTGAGACGATCGCCAATGAAGGGGAATGGGCCAGTGGAGGGGAAGATGACGTTGTCTGTCAGGACTAGCATGATGGCGCTTGCGCTTGCGGGGAGTGCGGCGCAGGCGGCCGAGCAGGAGGCGTATCAATCGCCGGCGACGGAGACGATACAGAAATATGATGAGACTGTCGGCGAATTGAGCAGCCATGTCGCCGAGCGATACGCTGAATTTCGCAAGGATCGCCGGCGGTGGCTTCTCTCAGACTCAGTCGACCGGTACGCATTCCATCTTGCAAATATGGATCTGATTTCAATTGACTCCGCCGCCAAGGCCAAAGGCGATCTTTCGGGCATTCTCGCAGTCGATACCTGGCCGACAAGAAGCGCGAAACGCTTTGGGGATGTTGAGCCCGACAAGGATCCGATCCTGACATTTTCGCAGAAGGCCGGCGACAGAGCGATGGCCCGCTTCCTGTGCGAGCCGGCGGCGGAAAAGTCCGCAGCCGAGGCGCGCCTTGCGCCTCTTGCCGCGGCCGGCGGCAAGCTCAAAGTCGCCGCACAGCCGTCCGGGCGATCAGGCATGTCGCTGTTCTTCCATGCGCTGACCGCCGACTATGGGGTTGGAACCGAACCGATCGCAGACGCAAAGTCGGACGAGGTTTATTTCGCGACGCTGGCGCAGTGCGTCGGCGATCTGAAAGAGGCGCGTGCGCCGTACATGGATCTGGATCCGCGCACCGGACAGAGCGAAGCGTTCATTGAGTCATTCGGCGCAGGCCTCGCAGCGGTCAACGGCTTGTTCAATGCGCTCAATAGCGCGTTTGACGGGCTCGGCCGCATGATCGAAGGCAGAAAGATAGAAGGCGCCATCCAGGAATATGTAAGGGCGCTTGAACCGTTCCCCAACTTTCAAAGCAGGGACAAGGCCGTTGAGCGAAATCTCGCGAAGATTCGCGATCAGAACCTTCGCGAGAACGAGGCGCGAAGGCAGCGCAATATCGTCGCCATGGAGGAGTACAGGAAGCAGGCGGCGGAATACGAAAATCGTGCAGGTGAGTCAGAACGCGGCACGCCGCCGCCGCCGCCGGAGCTGGAAGCCCTGATGGTCAATTCCGTTAGAACCTCGATCGGAGGCATATCCGACGACCTCCGCCAGCTGACGAAGGCGCAGCGGGTTCGGGCGGCGAGGGCCTTTTACGCGGAGTTCCTGAATTATCAGGATACGCTGGCGATGATCAAACCGGGCAAGATGATCGACATTGTTGACGTTGACGGCAAGCGCGCCGTCGTGTTGCGCGCGCTTGGCGAGGACGAAAAAGACGTCGCGCTGACCAAGGGGGCGATGACGAGTTCGGCGCGGCACGGCAAGATCGTCGAACACCTTGCAGCGATCGGCATGGAAGAAAGAAAGACGGCCTTGCTGGAAGCGGCGGAGGCTTACGATCTCGCCAATGACGCAAGCGGCGTCTCGGCGTCGGTCATCGCATTATCCGGCGCCTGGGGAAAAATGGTTCGTTACGCGTACGAGCCGAAATCCGACGGGATCGGATCGGCCCTTGCGTTGCTGACCGAAATTCAGGCGACGATGGCGGGCGTGAAGAAGGCGTTCAAGGATTTCGAGACCGAAGTCGACAAGATCGGCGGGGACGAAAAGAAGGACGACGACGACGAAAAGAAGGACGATTGATCTGAGCGGCCCGCGCTTGAGCCTTTGCGCTGGTGAAATATTCCGCCTGAAGCGGAATAAACATGGGGGGAGGCTGAAATGATTGGACGCACGATTCTCATATCGGGTTGCGTGCCGGCCGCACTGGCAGGATGCGCCGTGCAGGAAGCGACGACGGGCCGGCTTGATCGGCTGCCCTCAGGTTACTGGTCGGTGATCGAAAAGCACGAGCGGATGGTCGAGGAAAATTCGGCGTCGGAGCATTTTGGCATCACCGACACGGTGTGGCGCAAGAACCGGGTGACCGTCGCTTTCAATGGCGGCGATGCGGCGGCTTATGCCCTGATTGAAGAGGCGGCCAACGATTGGACCATGCACAGCGCCAGCTTCCAGTTTGTTTTCCGCGATGTGAACGGAAACTTTCTGGGATGGTCTGACGCAGACACAGAGCCCGCCGCCGACATACGTATCGGCTTCGAGGGCGGCGAGAATGGCGGTTACTGGTCCTATGTCGGCACGCAGGCGGCCGCGGTTGACGCAAACCTGTCCACAATGAATTATGAGGACTTTCCGCAGGATCTCTACAAATACAGAAACGGCGCCAACAGCGAAGAGTGGCGGACGAGCTATCACCGCTCCACAATCCTTCATGAATTCGGTCATGCGCTCGGTCTGGCGCACGAACATTTCCACGAGGATTGCCAGGCCGACATCAAGATCTCACCTGACGAAGGTTATGTCGAAACGAAGACCTCTTATTGGATCGGCGGGAAGCCGATGAATCACTATTTTCCGGACAGCGAGGGGCGCTCTCCGGGCGCACTGCTCTATTTCGGCGGTTATCCCAATGGTTGGGAAGAGCGCGAGGTCCTGTTCAACATCAGCAGGCCCCACTATATTCTCGAGTCGGAACTGTTGCAGAAGTCGATGGACCCTTTG
>CALKYG010000347.1 GCA_938003575.1 uncultured Alphaproteobacteria bacterium | reverse complement strand
ATTCTTCCCGGGATACTTTCTTGTCGGTTATGTCCGATTTCTCAAGAATGAAATCGACCACACGCTCCTCAAAAAGCGGCGCCCTGATCTGCGCGATCACGGCCGGGTTCTGCTGATAAAACTTCAGCACTTCCTGCGGCGTAACCTTTTGACCCTGGAAGGCGAGGTGCTGCGCTTCGCGGATCGCCTGTTCCTGAATGGCGCGCTGCAGCTGATCGGACGGCACCTGCACCTCCGCCCGGCGCCCGATCTCGGCGAGAACGAGCCCAAGGCGAACGCGGCGGATCGCGATCTTGCGATATTCTTCTTTCAGCTCTTCTTCAGTCTTGTCCTTGTCTTCTTCGTCGCGTTCAGCGTTTTGCACCTGCGACCAGATCTGATTGAATTCAGCGTCGACCATCGACTTGGGAAGGTCGAAATCATGGCCGGCGTCGAGCTTGTCGAGAAGCGCGCGCTTCAGATGGCTGCGCGACATCGACTTGTGGTCAGCCTCGATGCGTTCGCGGACGCGCTTCTTCAGGTCTTCGAGGCTGTCCAGTCCGAGCTTTTTCGCAAACTCATCGTCTATGGATGCGTCTTTCGGCGCTTTGATTTCCTTCACCTTGACGGCGAAGACGGCTTCCTTGCCGTTGAGCGCGGGCGAACCATAATCTTCCGGAAACGTCACTTTGACTTCAACGTCGCTGTCGGCTTTGGCGCCGACAAGCTGCTCTTCAAAACCCTTGATGAGAGAGTCGGAGCCGAGAACGACGGAATGATCCTCGCCCTTACCGCCCGCGAACTCTTCGCCGTCGATCCGTCCGACGAAATCGATGACGAGCATATCGCCGTCTTTCGCCTTTTCATTCTTCTTCCGCGGCTCGTATTCGCGATTGGCGTCGGCGATTTTCTTCACCTGCTCATCGACTTCGGCGTCGGAGACGTCTGCGACCGGCCTTTTCAGCTTGAGGCCGTCGACCGACATCGGCTCAAAGGTCGGGAGAATTTCAGCATGCACATCGTACTCAAGATCGGCTTTGCCGTCGATGATCGCGTCAATGTCGCCTGTAAGGTGCGGATGCGGCGTCGTCGCTGGTTTGAGGTCGCGATCGGAAAACGCCTTGAAGCTCGTCTCATTGACGATCTCCTGAAGGATCTCGCTCATCATTCCCTTGCCGTACATCTTCTTCAGGAACGGCAGCGGCGCCTTGCCTTTGCGAAATCCCTTGAGATGGACCTTGCCCTTCACTTCAGCGAGGCGCGCATTGAGCTTGGCGTCGAGTTCGGCCGCCGGCACCTTCACCGTGAACTTGCGCTCAAGGCCATCGGCGGTCTTTTCAATCACTTCCATCGTCGTCCAAGCCTTCCAATATCGCCCGCTGCCGCGGACAGACCCAATCGCCATTTAATCAAACCCGTCAGCGTCTTGCGCCGGGGCTGGTGCGGATGGAGGGAGTTGAACCCCCACGGGTTTCCCCGCTGGAACCTAAATCCAGTGCGTCTGCCAATTCCGCCACATCCGCGCAAAACGCCAAGCCGCCCGCCCAGAGGGTTCGCCTCGGAGCCGGCCGCCGGGAGCGCGTCTCTATAGCAGAGGAAACCCCGGAGTCGAGCGCCCTAGAACGCCTTCTCAAGCCACAGGACGTCATGATAACGGCCGAATTTCCGGCCGACTTCGTGAAAGACGCCGACATCGGCAAATCCGAACCGCCGGTGGAGCGCAAGGGAGGCCTCGTTCGGCAGGACGACGCCGGCGAGAGCCCGGTGCACGTCCTGATCCGCAAGAGCCCGAAACAATGCGGCGTAGAGCGCTGTCCCGACGCCTCGCCGGAGGAATTGCGGATCAACGTAAATGGTCGTCTCCACCGACGTCTCGTAGGCGGGCTTGTCCTTGTGCCTCATCGACGCGGCATAGCCGGCGAACACGCCGGCGATTTCGGCGACGAAGGCCTGACGCCTGCCCGTTTCGGCGAATTGGGAAAACCAGCGGCGCCGTTCGTCGACGGTGAATGTCGCCACGTCAAAATTGACGACCGATCGCTCGGCGAAACGCCCGTATAAAGAAGTCATCGCAGGCAAATCGGCATCGGCGGCCCGGCGAACGCTCACCGCCGCCGGGGGGCTCAAGCGGTCTCCCCATTGGCCGGCCCCGATTTTTGCGGGGGCGCAAAAAGAGCGCGCAGGACATGCGGCAATGCGGCGGGAAGGTCTTCCGCAATCAGTCCGGGTCCGGCGACCTGGCCCGCTGCGCCATGCAGCCACACGCCCGCCGCGGCGGCTTCAAATCCGGGCAGTCCTTGCGCCTTCATTCCCGCGACAAGACCGGCGAGCACGTCGCCCGATCCGGCCGTCGACAGATCAAAGGGCGCATTGGCGTTTACGATCGCTCTTCCGTCAGGCCGGGCGATGATTGTGTCGGCGCCCTTCATCACAACGATACAGCCCGCTTCCCTGGCCGCCGCACGCGCGGCCGACATGCGCGGCGCATTTTCAAGGGCGGGAAAGAGCCGCGCGAATTCGCCGGCATGCGGCGTCAAAACATCATCAGGGCGAAGGCGCGCAAACAGTTCGGCGGCGCGGCCTTGAAAACTGGAAAGCGCGTCGGCGTCGAGAATGGCGGCGGCGTTCGCAGCGAGGACGGCGAACACCTTGCGGCGCGTTTCTTCGCTGACGCCGGCCCCCGGACCGATCACCGCCGAAGAAAACCGCCGGTCAGACAGGATTTCACCGATCTCCTTGGCGCCGTCGGCCTCACGAATCATGACGGCGGTCAGCTGCGCGGCGTTTTCCGGACACGCGTCTTTCGGCGAGAGCACCGTTACAAGCCCTGCTCCGGCTCGAAGCGCTGAAATCGCCGCTAGCCGCGAAGCGCCGGTCCTTAGCCGTCCTCCGCTGATAACGGCCGCATGTCCGCGGTCATATTTATGAGTGTCGAACTTCGGACGGCGCCAGCTCGCCGCCCACAGCGCCGGGTGATTTTCGAAAGCAGCCGGCCGCGCCGCGGCGACCCACTCGTCCCGCACGCCGATATCGGCGACCTCGATTATTCCGCAAAGCGCCCTGCCGGGAAAAAGAACGTGGCCGGGCTTTTTCGAAATGAACGTGACCGTTGCGGCGGCCTTGATCGATACGCCAAGTATCTCCCCGGTGTCGGCGCTGACCCCCGACGGAATGTCAATTGCGATTTTCGGCGCCGCATGCGCATTGGCCGCCAACACCGCTTCCCGCGCAGCTCCCTCAAGCGCGCGAGAAAGACCCGTGCCGAACAGGGCGTCGACGATGACGGCCGCGCCGTTCAAAATGTCGGGCGAAAGGGACTCAATTTCCCCTTCGAAGAGATCGGCCATAAGGCGGGCGTCGCCTTTGAGGCCCGATCTCTCGCCGAGAAGTCCGACGCGCACCCGCCAGCCGGCTTCGGTCAGCTTGCGGGCGACGACGAAGCCGTCGCCGCCGTTATTGCCAGGTCCGCAAAGAACGGCCGCCGGACCCCCGCCCATCGTCCGTATAATGATTGATGAGGCCGCCGCCCCTGCCGCCTCCATCATCGCGGCGCCCGAGAGGCCGCCGGCGATTGCGGCGGATTCGGCCGCGCGGGTTTCGGCCGCGCCAAGAAGCGCCAGTGGCGGCATCAGTTGACTTGCTCCTCAATAGGCGTTGTTTTTAGCGCAGCAAAACCTGCGAGTCGTCCCCATGAAAAAGATCGAGGCCATCATCAAACCCTTCAAGCTCGACGACGTGAAGGAGGCGCTTCATGAGATGGGCCTGCAAGGGATGACGGTCACTGACGTTCGCGGTTTCGGCCGCCAGAAAGGCCACACCGAGCTCTACCGCGGCGCGGAATACGTGGTCGATTTCCTTCCGAAGGTGAAGATCGAGATCGTCACGACCGACGCCCTGGCGCCGCGAGCGGTGGAAGCGATCGCCGCCGCCGCCCATTCCGGGCGAATCGGCGACGGCAAGATCTTCGTTTATCATGTTGAGAACGCCGTCCGAATTCGCACCGGCGAGACCGGAGAAGACGCTATCTAGCGTGATGTGATATACTGGTGGGTTTTAATGCTATAATTTTGCCGTTTCATGGATGAATCTGCCTCTTTGTTTTGCGCTGCAAAATAACTGTTGATTTCCGGCGATATGCGCCGTCATCCTTCATTCATAATTCGTTAAGGTCCTGAGCGGGACCACTCCCGCCCGGGCGCGTTCGCGGCAACCCGAGGAAGGAGCTTCCCCCAAAATGTCTTCAGCAGCCGACGTCCTAAAGACGATCAAGGACAAAGACATCAGATTCGTCGATCTGCGCTTCACCGATACGCGCGGCAAGTGGCAGCACGTCACCTTTGATCAAAGCATGATCGACGCCGATCTCTTTGAAGAGGGAACGATGTTTGACGGCTCGTCGATCGCCGGATGGAAGGCGATCAATGAGAGCGACATGATCCTGATGCCTGATCCGTCGAGCGCGTTCATCGATCCGTTTTTCGCCCAGCCGACATTGTCTGTCGTCTGCGACATCCTCGATCCGGCGTCCGGTCAGCCTTACGGCCGCGATCCGCGCACGACGGCGAAAGCGGCGGAGGCGTATCTGCAGGCGTCCGGCATCGGCGATACGGCGTATTTCGGACCTGAAGCCGAGTTTTTCGTCTTTGACGACGTTCGCTGGTCGACGGAACAGCACAATATGGGTTTCTCGCTCGACAGCGACGAAGGCCCCTACAACTCGGCGACCGCCTATGAGGGCGGCAATCTTGCGCACCGGCCGGGACCCAAAGGCGGCTATTTTCCCGTGCCGCCGGTCGATTCAGCCCAGGACATGCGGACGGAAATGCTTTCGATCATGGGCGACCTCGGCCTTCGTCCGGAAAAGCACCATCATGAAGTCGCGCCCTCGCAGCATGAGCTCGGCATGAAGTTCGCCAATCTCGTGAAGATGGCCGACAACATGCAGCTGTACAAATACGTCATCCACCAGGTCGCCGCAGCCTATGGCAAGACGGCGACGTTCATGGCAAAGCCGGTTTTCGGCGACAACGGTTCCGGCATGCACGTTCACCAGTCGATCTGGAAGAACGGCAAGCCCTTGTTCGCAGGCGATCGGTATGCTGATCTTTCCGAAACCTGTCTCTATTACATCGGCGGCGTTATCAAGCATGCGCGCGCGATCAACGCGTTCACCAACTCGACGACGAATTCCTACAAGCGTCTTGTGCCCGGCTATGAGGCGCCGGTCCTGCTCGCCTACTCGGCCCGCAATCGCTCGGCGTCGATCCGGATCCCGTGGGTTCCCTCGCCGAAAGGCAAGCGCCTCGAAGTGCGTTTCCCCGATCCCGCCGGCAATCCCTATCTCACCTATGCCGCGCTGTTGATGGCGGGACTCGACGGGATCGAGAATCGCATTCACCCTGGCGACCCGATGGACAAGGATCTTTACGATCTCCCTCCGGCGGAACTGAAGGAAATTCCGCATGTCTGCGCGAGTCTGCGCGATGCGCTCAACGAGCTCGATCGCGACAGGGCGTTCCTGAAAAAAGGCAACGTGTTCAACGACGACCAGATCGACGCCTATATTGATCTCAAGATGCAGGAAGTTAAGCGTTTTGAAATCACGCCGCATCCGGTCGAGTTCGCGATGTATTATTCATCGTAGCGCCAATCCTGACAGACTGAACAAAGGCCGGGCTGAGCCCGGCCTTTTTTCAGGCGGAAAATTCCGCGATGCTGAGATTGTTGCCGTCCGGGTCCTTGAACCACGCCACTTTGGCGGCGCCGTCCGGCGAAACCCAGACGCCGTCGTCATCCTGATTCATCCCCTGATAGCGGATAAAGGACACGCCCTTTGAAGCGAGCGCCTTAACGCAAGCTGAAATGTCATCGACATTGAATCCGAAGATCGTGTGTTCGTGCGGTCGCCAGTCCGCAACATCGGACAGGCGCATGACCGCGCCGTTCAATGAAAAGACCGCGGCGAACTGATCTTCCGCAACGAGGCGAAGGCCCAGCGTGTCGCGATAGAACGGCGCCGAGCGGGCGCGATCGCGCGTGCAGATGATTGCAACCGGCCTGGCGTTCTCGAGAATTCCGCTGGACATTCGTAAGGCCCTCCTTTGCGCGTAGCGCCGTTTCACCAGACCTGCGGCCGTTCGGGTCCCTTGACGCGCTTGCGCCGATCCTCGTCGGGTCGCCCGAGCTCTTTCAGGACGTCGGCGCGCGCTTCATCCAGATTCGGCGCCGGCGGCCGCGTCGGCGACTGTTCGAATCCGGAAATCTTGAACGCGCTTCCGGTCATCTTCAGTCGTCCCATCTCCCGGTCGTTGACTTCGACGAACATGTTTCGCGCAATCAGCTGCGGATCCCTGACGACGTCGGCCATCGAATGAATAGGCGCCACCGGAAGGCCGCGATTTCGCAGCAGTTCGACCCATTCGGCGACGGTCTTGCCGGCGAGCGCCTTTTCGATTTCCTCTTTCAGCACGACATGATTGTAGAAGCGGGCGTAGAGGTTCTCAAAGCGGCTGTCCGATTTGAAGTCAGGCCGGTCGATCGCATCGCAGAACTCCCTGAACAGATCGTCGTTGGCGCATCCGATCGCCACCGGTCCGTCTTTCGCCGCAAACACGTCAAACGGCGTGATGACCGGATGGCGGGAGCCTGTCGGCGCCTGGGTCTCCCCCGTCGCGAATTGCCGGACCAGCGCGCTTTCCAGCAGCATCGTCTGCACGTCAAGCATGGCGATGTCGATGAAGCGCCCCTTCCCTGTTTCCCGTCTTTCAAAGAGCGTTGAAGCGATCGCCAGCGCGGCAAACGTTCCGGCGGCGAGGTCGCCGAGCGAAATGCCGAGACGCACGCCCGGGCCCCCTTCAGGTCCGTTGATCGAAATCATGCCGCCGAGCGCCTGCACGATGAGGTCATAGGCGGGAAGATCCCTATAGGGTCCGGTGTGGCCGAACCCTGAAATCGACGCATAGACAAGCGCGGGAAACCGCTCTTTCAGCGCGTCGTATTCCAGCCCGAACTTCGCCATGGTGCCCGGGCGGAAATTCTCGACCAGGATGTCTGAGCGCACCAGGAGCTCCAGAAAGACCCGCTTGTCGTCCTCGTTCTTCAGATCAAGCGCCAGCGATCTCTTGCCGCGATTGATCGAAGCGAAATAGACGCTTTCCCCATTCTGAAAGGGCGGAAACGCGCGCGTGTCGTCGCCATGTCCGGGCTGCTCGATCTTCAGGACGTCCGCGCCGAGCTCCCACAACAGCGTCGTGCAATAGGGACCAGCGAGCACGCGCGTCAGATCAAGAACGCGCACGCCGGCCAGCGGCCCGCGCCGCTTTTCATCCATGCCGTCATCCCTTTCGCAACCTCAGCCCCAGTGAAACAGCTTTTCCGGCATGGCGCCAGCCGCCGGAACCGGCTCAATCAGCGAACCACGCGCCGTGAAAGCCAAACGGCACGCGCTGGGGGATCGCCGCAGAAGCAACCGGTCCTTTCGCGATATCCTTGGCGTCGAGCACGATAAAGTCCGACGCGTTGCGCGCGGCGTCATAAACAATCGAAAGGAGATATCCGTCGTCCTCGCCGGCGCCGGCGGAAGCGAATACGGCCTCGCTCGGAAATCGGCCTTTTCCCAATTGCAGGATTTTCGTCTCTCCGCGGTCGAGATCGAATTTGACGATCTCCGAGCCGAGATTGAACCCGGCCTCATCATCGCCATGGGTCGTAATCGCATAACCGAAGCGATGCTTCAGACCCGCTTTTGCGTCGGGAACGCGGGGAAATTCGATCGGATAATCGTCGAGCGGCGCGCTCGCCGACGCCCCGCTGTTCAAATTGAGGCGGAAACGATGCAGATGCGCGGGAACGTCGAATCCTTTCACCCACATTTTTTCATAACGCGCGACGTCGAGCACAACCTCCTCGCCGTCGTCATAGGCGTTTAGCGGATGAAAAACATAGCAGGAGGGAATGTCGAACCACCGAATGTCTCTCGCCGTTCCATTGCGCGGCATGACGCCGAGGCGCGCCTGATAATCGTCGCTCCATCGATAGGGCATGCCCCCCTGCATTGCGGTCGCCATGTCGAAAACGACAGGCAGGTCCATGAAGACGACCTTCGTTCGCGTCGCGCAAAAATCGTGCATCATGACCGGGCCGCCGATCGGAATCTCCTCGGACTGGACCAGCCGGCCCTGCGCGTCGAAACGGTGATAAGTGAGATAAGGCGGCATGAAACTATAGCCGAAAGCAAGCATTTCGCCGGTATCGGGACAGATCTTCGGATGCGCGGTGAGCGCCGTCTTCAGCGCGCCGCCGAAATCCTCGCAGCCCCGGGTCTCCAGATCGCCGGTGATCTCATAAGGGAAATGCGCCTCCTCAAGGGCGAAGATGCGACCGGCATGGCGCACTATGTTGGTGTTGCCCGTCGAAGCGCGCTTGTCGCCGAAGACGGACGGATCGCGCGTCGACAGGCCGCGCTCAACCAGCGGCGTTTTGACATAGCGATTGCGATACCAGCGCGCCCGGCCGCCCTCAATCCTGACGCCGTGAATCATGCCGTCGCCGAGAAACCAGTGAGCGCTCGGTTCGCGGGCCGGA
>CALKYG010000346.1 GCA_938003575.1 uncultured Alphaproteobacteria bacterium | reverse complement strand
GGGCCCCGGGACGAACCATTGAGCTGCATCTGACAGGAAACATGGCCCGTTATATGTGGTCGTTCGACGGCCGGAAATTTTCCGACGTCAGCGAGCCGATCATGTTCCATGAGGGCGAACGCGTTCGCCTGACGCTCGTCAACGACACGATGATGAATCATCCGATTCACCTGCATGGCATGTTCTTCGACGTCGTCACGGGCGATCATCCGCACAAGCCGCGAAAGCATACGATCATCGTCAAACCCGGCGAAAAGCTTTCGCTTGACGTCACCGCCGACGCGCCGGGCGAATGGGCGTTCCATTGCCATCTCCTGTACCATATGGCGGCGGGCATGATGCAGACGGTCAAAGTGCACGCAATGGCCGGCATGTCTGGCGTGGATCGCGGACCGCAGCCTGGCGAACGGGCCGCTGACGGCCATTCCGGCCATGAGGGCGGGCAGGAAGAAAAATCTGCGCCCCCGTCGCACGAAGGTCATCACTGATGCGCCCGCTGATCATCGCTCTGGCGCTTGTTTCGACCTCTTTCGAAGCGCACGCGCAGGAAGTCGTGGAGCCGGAGGCGACCGCGGCGGTCCGCGCCCATATGCAGCATCACCACGGCGCCGCGACTGTCGCCTATGTAGAAGGGGACCGGTTCGAGTATCAGTCCCATGACGGCGATCCTGTCCTGCTCTGGGACTTTCAGGGATTTTTCGGCGGCGACTTAAACAAGGTCTGGATCAAGACCGAGGGCGCCTATGATTTTTCCGCTGACGATTTTGATGAAGCGGAAGTGCAGGCGCTTTATTCCCGCGCTGTCGGATCGTTCTGGGATCTGCAGGCCGGCGTCAGGCATGATTTCGCGCCGTTCGAAGATCGAACATACGGCGTTGTCGGCGTTCAGGGGCTTGCGCCCTATCTGTTCGAAATCGACGCCGCCGCCTTTATCAGCGGCAAGGGCGACGTCACGGCCCGGATCGAGGCGGAATACGAACTTCTCCTGACGCAGCGTCTCATTCTCCAGCCGCGCGCCGAACTCAATTTCGCGTTCCAGGATGTTTCCGATCTTGAAACGGGCTCCGGCCTTTCGACCGTCGAAGCGGGCCTGAGGCTCCGATACGAAATCCGGCGCGAATTCGCGCCTTATGTCGGATTCTCATGGGAGCGAAGCGTCGGCGACACCGCTGACTATGCGCGCGCCGCGGGAGAAGATCCCGGCGCCGCCTCCTTTGTCGCCGGCCTGCGGTTCTGGTTCTGAGAGATCGCAACCGGCCGCCTCACGCCGGACCTCGATCCGTCTCGATATAAATGGGAGATGCGCCATGAGCGGCGTCGCCGTCAAAGATCCTGTCTGCGGAATGACCGTTGCTGAAACCTCGCCGCACCGGCTGCGGCGCGACGGAGTCGATCATTTCTTCTGCAGCGCCGGGTGCAAAGAAAAATTCGCCCGTGACCCCCGGCGATATCTGTCTGCGCCTTCGGGACAGGGAGCCGGCGGACGCCCGGACGCCGGCGACGCCCATGAACACAACCAAGGCGCCCGCCGCGCGCACGGCTCGTCTCCCCATGCGAGCGATGCGACGTGGACATGCCCGATGCATCCGGAAGTCGTTCGCGACGGCCCGGGCTCGTGTCCGATCTGCGGCATGGCGCTTGAGCCTGCAACGCCCGGAGACCCGGATCGCGCAAATCCGGAACTGGCGGATATGCAACGGCGCCTGCGGATCGGGCTGATCTTCGCGCTTCCCGTCGTGATGCTCGAAATGGGCGCGCATTTTCTCGGCGTCGACAGGCTGATCCCGCCGCGCATCAATTCCTGGCTTCAGCTGGTTCTCGCCACTCCCGCCGTCCTGTGGGCGGGCGCTCCGTTCTTTGCGCGGGCGGCATTGTCCGTTCGCACGATGACCCTCAACATGTTCACCCTTATTGCGCTCGGGACCGGCGTCGCCTGGGGCTACAGCGTCGTCGCGACAGTGGCGCCCTCGCTCTTTCCGGCGGAATTTCAGACGGCGCACGGAACCGTCGCCGTCTATTTCGAGGCGGCGGCCGTGATTACGATTCTTGTGCTGCTCGGTCAGGTTCTCGAACTCAAGGCGCGCGAACGAACGGGCGGCGCGATTCGCGCGCTCCTTGACCTTGCGCCGAAGACCGCGCGCCGGCTGCGCGCCGACGGCGCGGAGGAAGAGGTCGGCCTTGATGCTATCGCGGTCGGGGACAGGCTGCGGGTGCGGCCCGGCGAGAAAGCCCCCGTGGACGGCGTCGTCGTCGACGGCCGCTCCTCTGTCGATGAGTCGATGGTGACCGGCGAGTCGATGCCGGTCTCGAAGGGCGCCGGCGACCGCCTGATCGGCGGCACGCTCAATCAGACGGGCGCCCTCATCATGGAGGCGACGCATGTCGGACGCGAGACGATGCTCGCCCGGATCGTCCAGTTCGTCGCCGAAGCGCAACGAACGCGAGCGCCGATCCAGCGGCTCGCCGACAAGGCGTCTTCGTGGTTTGTGCCTGCTGTCATTATCGTTGCGATCGTCGCATTCTTCAGCTGGCTGACGTTCGGACCGGAACCTTCATTCACCTATGGGCTGATCGCCGCCGTTTCCGTCCTGATTATCGCCTGTCCCTGCGCGCTCGGTCTTGCGACTCCGATGTCGATCGTGACGGGGGTCGGCGTCGGGGCCAGAGCGGGCGTGCTTATCAAGAACGCCGAAGCGATCGAACGCATGGAAAAGGTCGACACCCTCGTCGTCGACAAGACCGGCACCTTGACGGAGGGAAGACCTGCGCTCGTCGGAATCGACCTGGCGAATGGATACGACGAAGCCGGGACGCTCCGCCTCGCCGCGAGCGTTGAAAGCCGCAGCGAACACCCGATCGCGCACGCGATTGTTGAAGCGGCGGCTTCCCGCGGCCTCGCGCTGGCGGAGCCCGAAGATTTCGACTCGCCGACGGGAAAGGGAGTCACAGGATCGGTCGAGGGCCGCCGCGTCGCGCTCGGGTCGGAGCGGTTTCTCGCAGAGCTCGGCGTCAGCGCGGCGGAGCTCGCCGCCGGCGCGGATGTCCGACGCAGGGACGGGGCGACAGTCGTGTTTCTCGCCGTCGACGGCGAGGCTGCGGCGGCGTTCGCTGTCGCCGATCCCGTGAAGGCGTCGACGCCTGCGGCGCTCGACTCCCTTCGTCAGGCCGGAATCAAGATCGTCATGTTGACAGGCGACAACAAATTGACGGCGGACGCTGTCGCGCGCCGCCTTCAGATCGAAACGGTCGAGGCGGAAGTCCTGCCGGAGCAAAAGGCGAAAATCGTCCAGCGTCTGCGCGACGAAGGACGCATCGTCGCGATGGCCGGCGACGGCGTCAACGACGCGCCGGCGCTCGCCGCCGCTGATGTTGGCATTGCAATGGGAACCGGAACCGACGTGGCCATCGAGAGCGCCGGCGTGACGCTTCTGAAGGGAGATCTGGGCGGCATTGCGAAAGCGAGAACCATTTCATCGGCGACGATGCGCAACATCAGACAGAATCTCGTCTTTGCGTTCGCATACAACGCGGCGGGCGTCCCGATTGCGGCTGGCGCCTTGTTTCCGGTTGCTGGTATGCTGCTGTCGCCGATGATCGCAGCCGGAGCGATGGCGGCAAGCTCAGTCTCCGTCATCGCCAACTCGCTGCGCCTGAACGGATTGAAGACAGGAGACGGCGAGAGATAGGCGTCCAACCAGGTGTGGGAATGAGCCGGAGCGGAAAAAAAGCGCGTCTTCCGAACCTCATGAGTCTCGGCGGCGCAGGGACCGTCACCGGCTCGAAGCACCTGCTTTCTCACAAGCGCGGCAAGGTGCTGGTCGACTGCGGTCTCTTT
>CALKYG010000345.1 GCA_938003575.1 uncultured Alphaproteobacteria bacterium | reverse complement strand
GGGGAGAACATCATCGAGCGCGGCCCGGCACGGTTCTTCCCCTATAGCCGCGACCTCAAAGCATTCATCCGCAGGGCGGTCAGAGCGGCGCAGGAAGGTCGCGACGGCGCCGCCGATATCGGCAAGGCGTCCGGCGACATCACGCAAGCTCACGCGATTGCGGTCGGCGATTTTCTGGTGAGCGAGAATATCGAGAGAACGGCGATCGACGTCATCGGCTTTCATGGACATACGATCCTTCATCGTCCGCGAAAAAATTTGGAAACTGCCGGTCGCAGCTGGCAGATCGGCGACGGCAGGACTCTCGCCGCGGAAACAGGGATTGATGTCGTCGCTGGTTTTCACGACGCGGATATTTCGCAAGGCGGCGAGGGTGCTCCGCTGGATGCGGTCTACTATGCAGCGCTGGTGAGGGAACTTGAGCCCGACGGCGCTGTCGGCGTCGTCAATTTCGATGAGCAGGGGAAGGTTTGTTTCATTCCGCGCAGCGGCGGCGACCTTGATGTCGTCTGCTTTGACTGCGGACCGGGGCTTGGGCTTTTGGAAAGATGGATGGAGATGAAAACAGGCGAACGTCCTGCCGATCTCGCCGCCATCGCTCGTGCGGGGAAAGTTCATTCCGAGGTTTTGCGGCTGATGCTCCTCAACCCCTATCTGCGGCGAAAACCTCCGAAGGCGCTCGATCGCGTCGAATTCAAGTTGGATCCATTGTTGCAGATGTCCGCAGCCGATGGGGCCGCGACATTGACGGCTCTCGCCGCCGCCTGCGTCAGGGCGAATGTCGCGTTGCTGCCGGAAAAACCTCGCGACTGGATTGTGACCGGCGAGGGACGACGCAACAGCGCCCTCCTTGAGGCGGTCGGCAAGGCCCTCGACGGCGAGGTTCACAAGGCTGATTCTCTCGGCTGGCGCGGCGATGCAATCGAGGCGGAGAGCGTCGCCTATCTTGCGGTGAGAGCCCTACGACGGCTGCCGTTCACCTTCCCGCGGACCACGCGGGCGCCGCGGCCCTTATCGGGCGGGACTTTGTGGCGGGCTCCCGTTTAGCGGAAATTTGGGATTTTGGGCTGGCCCCGACGGCCCGGCGCCTGCTATCCCGCCCTCAAGAATTTGATGGGCGACTCTTTATTGGGAGCGGCCTCAAGACCGGAGACCTGTAGATGATGGATCAGTTCCGCACGCAATTCGAACAGAGTTTTCAGCAGATTGCGACATTTCTCCCGAATGTCCTCGGCGCTCTTGGCCTCGCGATTCTGGGACTAATCCTCGCAAGGCTGGTTTCCGAATTCGTGAGGAAACGGATCGACAGATCGAAAATAGGCATTGCGGCGAACCGCGACGCATTGGGACCGGGCAATCCGTCGCTCGGGAAGTCGCTGGGGTCGGCCGTATTCTGGTTCATCGTGCTTTTGTTCATCGCCCCTGTTCTGATCACCCTCGGCCTCGATGAGACACTGACCCCGCTCAATAGCATGCTTGAAACGGTCGTCCTCTATCTTCCGCATATAGCGGGTGCGGCGATCATCATCGCCATTGGATTCATTATCGCGACCGTTGCGCGGCGGGCCGTGACGAGCCTTCTTTCGGCGGCGCCGATCGATCACGCCGCGCGGCAGGCCGAAATCGGCGATCTCATCAAGGGGACTGAGATTGCTCGCGCCAGCGGTCTGATCGTTTATGTCCTCATTTTGATTCCGATCTTCATCGCCGGACTTGAGGCGCTGGCGATCAAGTCGATTTCAGAGCCGCTGACCGTCATGCTTCAGACAATGTTGAACGCGATCCCCAATATCATCGCCGCCGTGCTGATCATATTCGTGTTCACGCTCTTTGCGCGGGCAGTGCGCGCCCTGATCATTTCGGTTCTGACAGGCGTTGGCTTTGACAATTTCTGGCGCCAGCTCGGCATTGTCATCGAACACAGGGACTTCGACGCGGAGGCCATTCAGCCAAAATCGGCCCTGATCACGCCGACCGTCATTGTCGCCAATATCGCCATGGCGGCGATGCTCATCGTCGGGGCGATCACGGCGGCCCAGCAACTCAATATCGAGCCTGTTTCAACCGCCCTCAGCCAGATCCTCTCGGTTGGCGGCCAGATCATGTTGGGATCGATCGTCATCCTCGCCGGCATTCCGATCAGCCGTTTCGTCGCGAATACGCTGCGGCGTGCTGGCGACGCGAGGTCCGAGCTGGTCGGCACGGTCGTTCAGTGGGGAATTATGGTGCTGGTGACCGCAATTGGCATTCGCGAAATGGGCCTTGGCGAAGACATCATCTTCGCCGGCTTCGTCCTTATTCTCGGCGCCGCCGCGCTTGCGGCCGCGCTTGCCTTCGGCATTGGCGGCCGTGGCGCCGCCGCGCGCTTTCTTGAACGGCTTGACCGGGAAGATTGATCAGACTTTCCTGGCGAAAAGTCCGGGCCGGCAAAATAGTGGGGTCAGGATTTCCGCTTAGTGATGCCGGCGAGAGTGGCGAGCACGCCGCCGCCGACGCCGCCCTCAAGCACGGACTGGACGATCTGCATTGTCTGGTCGCTGCCGAGCAACGCGCCCATCCCGGCGGCATCAGCGCCGGCGCCGGCGCCGACGCCGCCGACGAGCCCCGCGATCACGCGGACGACTAGGCTTTGCTGTTTGCCGCCCAGAAACTGTGAAACCAGAGGGCCGAGGATTGCACCCCCGGCGCCATTCAAGAGAAGCGATACAAGGTCCATAAAAAAATCCTCGGTCCGCCAAGCCCCCGCCTCGGCAGTCTATCGTATTCGTTTGAGCCCGGTCGAGGTGCAATTTTTACCGCGCCTGCGAAGCGGTTTTTTGCGGAGTCCCTTTCCGAATCCCGAAAACTCGTCCTAAATCGCGCCCGACATTTTTGCATTGCGGAATTTCGGGGGAGTTGGATTTTGGCGGCAATCCGGTTGAGGCCGGCGAAAGCGGGGCTTTCGCGGTTCTGTTCAAATGCCTGAGACCGGCGTGAAAATCGGCATGTCCGGGCACAGGCGTCGCGTCGGCGCCGATTGGGATTGGGTGCGGCGAGCGATCGATCATCATATCGTCAGCCTTCCGCATGTTACCGGACTGACCTCGCTGGCGACCGGCGCAGACCAGGTTTTTGCGAATACAGTGCTGGCGAGGGGCGGAAGCCTGGTGGCGGTCGTTCCTTGTTGCGACGGCGAGCCAAAGGTCGAGGCTGGCCACGAAAACAATTTTGAACAATTCCGCAGCCAGGCGACGAGTGTGATTTGCGTCGAAGCGGGTGGGCCTGATGAAGCCTATCTTCAGGCCGGCCGCCTCGTCGTAGATCTTTCAGACCAGATGCTCTTCGTGTGGGACGGCGGCCCGGCGCGCGGGGCCGGCGGGACAGCGGACATTGTCGCCTATGCGGCGTCAATTCGAAAACCCGGCATCATTCTCGACCCAATTCTGAAAACCGCACGAAGATTGTGAATTCCGCTGCGGCGGCGTGATCCACTCCAGAGAGTCCAGCGTAACGACCACATTAGATGTCCCTAAGGCGTCCCCTCCCTCTCCCCTGTGGGGCGCTTGACTGGAACCGCCGCCGGACCGCCCGCCGGCGGCGGTTCTTTGACGTCAAACCCGCCGCCCGGGAAAGGGTTGAAGGCGGACAGAGAAATCACCATTTCTATCCTTAGTTTTGGTGCGCCTTCCGATCTTCGGCATTGGTTGGGACGGCATTGTCGCGAAGGCGCCTTTCATCCTGAAAGGAGCGCGCATGACTTCATTTCTTTCCGTCGAAACCATTCGGCGTCACAAGATCGTAAACCGCGGCGGCGACGTTCTCGGCCATGCAGAGGATTTCATATTCGACCCGCAGTCAGGTGAAATGCGGTATCTTGTGTTTTCTACCGGCGGCGTGTTGGGCATCGGCGAGAAGCAGGTCGTCATCCCGTTCGGCGAGGCCGATCTCGATTTCGCGAATGAGCGGATCATTCTCAATTTCAATGCGGATGAGATCAGGGACGCCCCCGGCTTCACGCGCGGAAAGTTCCCGGATTTCGCGCCAGCGTACCGCAAAGATATTGACGGGTTCTACGCCGCGCGCCAGCGCCGCAAGGGGCAGTGACGCGCGCTGGATGAGGTTAAGGGGCGCGTGAATAAGCGCGATCCGACATCGCGCGCCTGTAGTCTTCAAGTTCCGCCTCGGCGGCCTCGGCATCGTCCGCGAGAACCGGAATTGAATCGCGAACTTTGTCGCGCCGGGCGTAAAGAGTCTTCAACTCGGCGAGATGATCGAGCCTTGCGGGGTGAGGCGTCGCCGGATTGACGAGCGCGGCCTGAGCGTGCGCGATCTGGTGGTCCAGATTATCGAGATCGGCGTGGGCGGCGGCGAGCGCGCGCGAGGATGCTTCGAAATTGGCTACCAGCCCGTAAAGCTTCAGCCCCTTCTCGTACGCCTCGACGAATTGGCGTTCATTGCGACCTTCGCATGCGCCGGCATACGAATATCCCCGTGAGCCGTAGTCAAAGCCGTTTGCAGGCCTGCAGAATTGGTCAAGACCTCTCTCCCGTCCAGACAAATAAGCCTCCATGTCCGGCGTCACGCGCGCCTTGTCGGCGCATGCCGCACGTCTCGCCGAGATCGCAGACGCAGCGCGGCCCTGGGCGCCGTCCTCGAATCCGATCGCTTGCCAATCCGCGTACAGACATTCTTTTTTCGACATCCCGCTCGCGCAGCCGGACGCGCCAATGATGAGGGCGAAAAGTATCGCAAGACGCATGGACGGGCTCCATTGATGAGAGTCGGATCGTTGCAGGATTGAATTAAGCGCCGGCTTAGCTGCGAGCCGGTGTTTTGCGGACACGGTCAATCAAACATTAATGTTGCCGCCGAAATGCCGTATTTGCGCCTCTTATCCGAGGCGCGCCGGGCGGCTTGCGAGGAGACGCCTTGCCAGGAATTCCGGTGCGGCGTCGAGTAGCCCTTCGGAAATGAACGGAGTCTGCGAAAAATGGGCAAGTGCGAATTTTCCGGCGTAAGCGGCGCTGAGCGCGGCGCCGACGCGGCGCGTTGCGTCGAATTTCGTTATAATGATCCGGCGCGCCCCGAATTCGCGAAAGGCCGCCGCCCAGTCCTTGAATTCTTCAGGATCGCCGCTCGCAGGCAGCACGAGGACGGCTTCCCCATTTGTCGCCTCGCGGAAGGACTTAAGGGCGGCGAAATCGCCAGAATCGTAGGGGCTGATTCCAGGCGTATCCAGAATGACAGCGCCGGTCGGCCTCTTGGATCTTAAGGCGGCGGAGACGTCATGAGGCGTTTCGGTTATGTAGTAATCAGCGCCGAGCGCGTCGCCGTAAGCCTTGATCTGGTCAATTGCGCCTGCGCGACCGACATCTGCAGACATAATGAAGGCCGCTGCCCCCTTGTTCAGCGCCGCAGCCGCAAGCTTCGCACCGCAGGATGTTTTGCCGGCGCCGGTCGGCCCGACAAGCATGATCGGCGACATGGGTGAAAAATTAATCGGTGCGAAATCGAATGTTTCGCTCAATCCGACCTCGAGGCGCCTCAAGTCGTCGTCAATTTCCGCCTTGCGTGCGCCGCCGACGACCGCAGCAATGAGGTCGTCGCTGAAGCCTTGCGGGGCAAGGGCGTCCGCCATCGTGCGCGCAGTACGGTCCGACATGTCTGCCGGGCCCGCTCGCTGTGGGCGTCCGGAAAGCTCGTTTGAGAGGCGTTGCAGCGCATCCTGCCCGAACTTCTGCTCCAGGGGTTCGTTCAGTCTGGCGCCCGTTGAAGTTTGCACGCCGCGCACCAGAGCGTCGTCAAACACCTGCCGCGTGTGATCGCCAAAGCGCGCTTCAACCGGTTGGGGCGGAACAGCGGGCGCCGGCCCATCGGTCGCCGACACCTCGAAGTCGCCCGAAGGAAGGTTGCGAACCGAAACGATCGTTACATGATCGCCGAGCGCGCGCTTCGCTTTGGCTTTTGCGGCATCGGCAGTCGAGGCGATGAACTTCATCATTGGATTGGACGCAACTCCGTGACGGCCGTCAGTATCAATCGGCGGCGGTCCGGGCGCAAGGCGGCGTCTGCGATTGGAGTCGCAACAGGTTGAAGGTCGGACAAGGCCTAAACGGAGCCGAGATTGCGGAGGCGGATTTGCGGGTGAATCTCGTTCTGCGAAAGCACCATGGTCTGCGGCCTGACGCGCTCTATCACAGAGCGCACAAACGGCCGGACGCCGGCGCTGGTGACGAGCGCTGCAGCGTATCCGGAGGAGGCGGCGTCCTCGAGCTTGCGCAAGACGGCGGCGACAAATTCCTGGATCTTTGACGGCGGCAGTGCGAGTTGGCGGTCGTCGCCAGCGCCGACAAGATTTTCGGCAAAGGCGCGCTCCCATTCCGACGACAGCGTGACGATGGGCGCTGCGCCGTCCGGACCTTTGAGCGCGCCGCAGATCTGGCGGGCGAGCCGCGCTCGCACATGCTCTGCGATCTGGATGATATTGGAATTGTTTGGCGCGACCTCGGCAATGGCTTCAAGGATTGCGGGCAAGTCGCGGACCGATACGCGCTCCGCGATCAGCGCCTGCAGCACGCGCTGAATCGTTGAGACCGAAACAACGCTCGGAACGATATCGGCGACGAGCTGGCGATGCCGGTCGGAAAGCGTATCGAGCAGCTTTTTGGTCTCAGCATAGGAAAGAAGCGCCGGCGCCTCAGCGCGTATGATCTCGGTGAGATGGGTCGTCAGCACTGTTGCGGCGTCGACAACGGTCAGGCCGCGCAATGTCGCCGATTGGCGTTGGCTTTCGTCGATCCACATTGCGTCGAGACCAAACGCCGGCTCTTTCGTCATTTCGCCGACGAAGTCGAGGCGGCGCCCGCTCGGATCCATGATAAGATAAGAGCCCGGCCGCACAGAACCGCGGCCTGCTTCCTGCTCCTTAAGGCGTATGACGTACTCATTTGCTCCGAGGTGCATGTTGTCGAGGATGCGCACCGGCGGCGTGACAAAGCCGATATCCTGCGCAATGGCCCGGCGCAGCGCCTTGATCTGGTCAGTGAGCTTCGGTCCCGGGCCGTCCGCAATCAGCGGCAACAAGCCGTAACCCACTTCGATCCGCAGATCGTCCATCGCCAGCATGGATGCAGGGTCGTCTTCCGTCTTCTGGCGAACGCTTGTCTGCGCCTTCTTCATTTCATCTTCGG
Organism: uncultured Alphaproteobacteria bacterium; assembly: GCA_938003575.1. GTDB lineage: Bacteria > Pseudomonadota > Alphaproteobacteria > Caulobacterales > Parvularculaceae > Amphiplicatus. The sequence continues at coordinate 2,125 of CALKYG010000345.1, read as the reverse complement.
CTTTCGCTTCCTTGCGCTTCATCACCGCCATCGCAACCAAACCGACGAGGGCGGCAAGCAGCATGAACGGAGCGAACGGCATGCCGGGGAGAACCGCGAAGATCGCCAACACCGCGGAAACGATGGCGAGCGCTTTTGGATGTTCCGCAAACTGTTCGCCGAGCGCTTTGTCCGCCGAGCCTTCCACACCCGCCTTTGAAACGAGAAGGCCGGCCGCGACCGATACGATGAGCGCCGGAATCTGGCTGACAAGGCCGTCGCCGACGGTCAGCAGCGTATAGCTTTGACTGGCCTCATCGAGCGTCAACCCGTTTTGAAGAACGCCGATGAAGATGCCGCCAAGGATATTGACGAGCGTAATCAGAATTCCCGCAATAGCGTCGCCGCGAACATATTTTGAGGCGCCGTCCATGGCGCCGTAAAAATTCGATTCGTCTTCAAGCTGTTTGCGGCGGGCCTTCGCTTCGGTCTCATTGATCAGACCCGAAGAAAGATCGGCGTCGATCGCCATTTGCTTGCCGGGCATCGCATCCAGCGAAAACCGGGCTGCGACTTCGGCTATGCGGCCGGATCCGCGCGTGATGACGACGAAGTTCACAATCACGAGGATCACGAAGACGATGATCCCGATGACGAAATTTCCCTGCATCACGAAGCCGCCAAAAGCCTCGATTACATGCCCTGCGGCGTCCGGGCCTTCATGCCCGTTGGCGAGTATAAGCCGCGTCGAGGCGACGTTCAGGCCGAGCCTGAAGAGCGTTGAGATCAGCAAGATCGCCGGGAAGGTCGAAAATTCGAGCGCCCTGCGTGTAAACAACGCAGTCATCAGCACCGTGACCGACAAGGTGATCGAAAGCGCGAGGAGTAAATCGAGCAGGAAACGCGGCGTCGGCAGGACGAGCAAGGCCAGCATCGACATGATGGCTGCTGCAAAGACGACGTCGCTGCGCGCCAGCGATTTCAGCTTCGCAGGTGACAGCAGGCTGGTAAGGCTTGCAGCGGCAGCCATCCGTCAGGCGCTCGCGCGTTCGGCGGCAGGGGTCGGGACGGCGACGCCTTCATCCGCGTATTGCTTTAGTTTGTTGCGCAGCGTTCTTATTGAAATGCCGAGGATTGTAGCGGCATGCGTTCGATTGCCGAAGCAATGGTCCAGCGTCTTCAGGATCAGCGCCTGTTCGACTTCGGCGACGGTTTTGCCGACCAGCGTTTCGCCCTTCGCGGCGCTCTCGATATCGGGAGTCTTCGGCGCAAGGTCAGACCCATCGGGCAGACGGATCGCCTCCCGTTCAATGACCTCGCCGGCAGACAGCAGGACGGCGCGGTGCATCGCGTTTTCCAGTTCTCGGACATTGCCCGGCCATCTGGCGCCGGCGACAGCGATGCGGGCGGCTTCCGACAGCGGACGGAAAGGGACGCCGTTCAGATCGGCGAACTTCTTCGCAAAATGTTCGGCGAGGGCGACGACGTCTGCCGGGCGTTGCCGCAGCGGCGGCACTGTCAGGTTCACGACGTTAAGGCGGAAGAGAAGGTCCTCTCGGAAATTCCCTTTCTTCACTTCGTCAGCAAGATTGCGGTTCGAAGTCGCCAGCACACGAATGTTGATCTTCACCGGTTTCGTTCCGCCGACGCGGTCGACGACCCGCTCCTGGAGGACGCGCAAGAGCTTCGCCTGGAGGCGCACATCCATTTCCGAGATTTCGTCGAGCAGGATGGTGCCGCCGTCCGCCTCCTCAAACTTGCCGATGCGGCGTGCGACGGCGCCGGTGAAGGCGCCCTTCTCATGACCGAAGAGTTCTGACTCAAGAAGACTTTCCGGGATCGCCGCGCAATTGATCGATATCAGCGGCTTGTCGGCCCGGCGCGACTTGGCGTGCAGGCGTTTGGCGATGACTTCCTTGCCGACGCCGGACTCGCCCGTAATAAGGATCGAGGCTTCCGAGGGGGCGACCTGATCGGCGAGGACGATTACTTTTTTCATCGCCGGGTCGACGGCGATGAGGTCGCTGGATTCCTCTGCGACCGCTTCGAGCACCGCTGCAATCAGCAGCGCATCCGGCGGAAGAGGAATGAATTCCTTGGCGCCGGCCCTGATGGCGGCGACGGCTGCATCAGCATCCGTCTTGAC
>CALKYG010000344.1 GCA_938003575.1 uncultured Alphaproteobacteria bacterium | reverse complement strand
ATAGTCCGGACCGCTTCGGGATAATGAAGCCCGGCCGCAAGGCCGGGCTTTTTTCGGTAGTGTCTCAGTTTGAATTTTTGGACTACGACCCAGCGCCGCCTATATGGGATGGGGACCATAATTAGGAGATTGGCATGTCGAATAACAAGGACGAATTTTCGTACGAGCAAGAAATCGCCTTGAAGGGCGGCGCATTGGTGCGTTGCCGCGAACATCACGACGTGCTTTTGAACGCAGGGAGTCCGCAGTCGATGCGGCACGCCTACGCGCTCGGCACAAATTTGATGAACAATTCAGGCGAAGCGCCGGGCTATCACCGGGAAGACCTGATGGCCGCCATAAAAGCGGCGGTTGATGAAGCCCCAGTGGAGTGTCCAATTTGTTACGCGGCGGGGCAGTGGCGATAAGCAGACACGCTAAGCGACTCTTTTCTTATAGGTCTTTGGCCGTCCCGGCTTCGGGGCGGCTTTGTCGATCAGCTTCACAATGTCTTCCATTTCCAGAAGTTCGTCAGTGACGCCAGCGGCCATGGCCGGGGTAACTTTCAGGCTCTTATGGATGCGGACGAAGTTATAGAAGACCGTGTAGAGGCTGACCATGTGGACGTGGTTTTCGAACTTCTTGGAAAAGGCGTTGGTCAGCCGGGTGAAGCGGCGGTTGTGCATCCGCAGCGAAAGGTTTGAGCGCTCAACGTAGGAAGTCGAAATATCCTTCTTGACCGGCTCGCCTTCGATCACGTCCTTGCGGGTGCCGCAGCACTCGCCGGGGCTGTAGCGGCGTTCCTGCTTCGCGCCCTGCGGCTCGCCGTAGATTTTGACCAGCATCGCGTAATCAACGTCACAGCCGAAAGCGCCTTCTACTGCCTGCAAATAGGCGCTGTGGCCGTCTGTCGTTAACTGGACGCGATTGGCGAGACGGCCAGCAAGATCGTTCATGAAGGCGCTGGCGTAGTCGGCATCGCGCCCGCCGACGAGATAGGAAACAATCATCTTACTGTCGGCGTCGAGCGCCGTCCAAGTCCAAACGTCGCCCGCTTCCTCAGGCGCCGCTTTCGCCTTTGCCACGTTCTTTTGTTTGGCGTAGCAGAATGACCAGACTTCATCCGCCTGAATGCGCTCCGCCTTCACGTTGCGCGCGACGGCGTCATGGAAGGCAGCGCAGGCGTTGCCAGCGTCCACCAGCAACTTGCTGACCGTGTTGATGGAAACGCCGGTCATCCGGGAGATCGCCCGCATCGACGTTCCCTCGCAGAGCATGGCGAGGATTTGGGCGCGATCTTTGGCGGGCAATTTGTTCATGCCAATAATATATGAACTAATTTGCTTAGCGTCAAGTAAGATGTTCTTATGTTTTTCGACCGGGACTCGACTCTTGGTTGTTATTTAGCAATTTTATCAATTCTTTAAGGTCATTGAAACTTCGTGGATTGACTTATATGTCAATTTTACCGCTGATGAAAGAAGCTGTCGGCAGAGGACAGATAATCGAATTTCATCCGCTGCAGCGAATGAGGACACTGAGACCGCTCTTTCTAACGAGACGTGCCATGGACGAGCTTCATCCAGAATTGGCGAGCACCAACTATTGGATTGGTTATGACCTTACAGATTTATCGCCGCGCCTCGCAGAAATGGATGCGCTCTTGCACAACTTTGCCGCTGGCCAAAGGTTGGTCCACGACAATGACATCAAACGCCTTGTTGATTTGAACGAAGTCTGGGCCCTGTGCGCGCGGACAAAAAAGCCTGGCATACGCGCATTAGGCCGCTTCATTCAGAAGGATGTTTTTCTTGTGACTAACGTCGAAGATCGCGGAGGATTAGGTGAGAAAGACAATCCGGAGTTTGGCAAAACATACTACGGCTACGGTCAAGCAGCCAGAATTTGTTTAGCTCAATGGGCCGGACATTTTCAAACGTCGGCCCCGCACAGCGGACATCAACTAACCGATTATATCGGGAGCAACTGTCATGAAAAACGCAAATTCCTTGCCTGACATTCAAAGACCAACATTGAGAGAGTTCGCTCTCAATCGCCAACTTCTATCAGATATGATTTTTGATAGAGTGATTAATGCCGTCGAGATTTACTGTTCAAAAAATGGCCTTAAGCGTAAAGATCTCGCCGAGATAATGAATCGAAACCAAAGCAAAGTCACGCGATGGCTTAATTCGCCCAATAATTGGGAATTATTCACCGTCGCCGATTTGTTGACTGCAGTTGGAATGCGTGGCGTTGACCTGCAATTGGAAGAGATTTGCGATGACATACCAAGATCAAATCACAGGCACGATTTTTTGATTGAACTTGAAAACTCGCAAATGCCAAAAATTCTGGAATCGCGAGGGTTCGATTTCAAATTAAAAACTCCGATGAGGCAGGATCGGCCACGAGAATTGGGAATGCAGTTTAAAAATAAGCCGTTAGCGAGCGTCTAAATAGCATGTCCAAGGATTCATTTCCATTTGAGTTTAAGAATATCATCATTACTGATGATGTTAGGCGAGAGATTTCCGGAAAAGACATACTCATAGGTGTTTATAGCGGAAATATAATCACGGAAAAATTTCCATCTGAATTTGTTTTTTGCGTTTGGATGAGCATTCGCTCTAAACGAGTTGGAAAATTTCACCTCCAAATTCAAACACTAGGTCCATCAAAATTAGTTATCTCGGATTTTTCTACTGACGTCGGCGTAACGTCAGAAGATAATCACGCTAGCTTTGTATTGGGCGCGATTAAAACTGAACTGCAGCAAGAAGGGAATATTTCAGTTCGCGCAAGGGTTGATGATGGACAATGGCAAGAGTGCTATTCGATTGGTGTAATGAAAGCTTTTAATCACTCGAATGATCAGCCCAACGTTTCCGGGCAGCCTTCCGGGCAATTTCAGAGCGCTCCTTAGTGGAAAGATTTTCCGCGCGCGCCTTTCCGCCCTTACGGCCCATAGCCTGAGCGGCGGGGTCTTTGCCGTCCTTACCGTCGAACTCTTCTTCCTCTTCGCCGGTGGCGATCTTCATCACCTTCACGGCGTTGGAAACAACGTCGGCGGGGCGCTTTTGTCCTTTGGGGCCCTTAGGCATCTTTTTCTTTTCCGGGCTTAATCAGCCGATAGTTCGGTATTCTAGAGCCGCTCCAGCTATCAAGCTCATACCCGCATCGGCAATCGAATGAATCCTTGTCGCGAAAAATGATCTTCGTGCACGAAACCTCATAAATGGCACCGCATTTTGGACAGGTTTTTTCCTCGGCCATAATCGCGCCCAGTGCTGCTTACCGCTAAGCATATAGGGATTGGCGGTGGGAATCAAAGGAAGCGGTGGACGGGCCCGAGCCGTCAGACTTCAAACTGAGACACTACCCTTTTTTCCGTTGCGGTCTTTGCTATCGTCCGGTCCGTGAACTTCGCTTCCGAC
>CALKYG010000343.1 GCA_938003575.1 uncultured Alphaproteobacteria bacterium | reverse complement strand
ATAAGATCATATTATAAGTCGTTCTTATATTTTGGCGCGCGAAAGCCCAGATCAGGGACCGATATGCCGGAGATCCCCCCCTGCACGGCGTCCGAACCGGTTTCAATTGGGGACCGGATCCGCGACGCCCGAAAGAACCAGGGCCTTAGCCAATCGGATCTGGCCAAGAAAATCGGCGTCTCCCAGCCGGCGGTCGCCAATTGGGAAAGCGGCGTGCACGACCCCCGCCGGTTAATGCTGGCCAAGATCGCGGATGCGCTTCAGGTGTCGGCGGGGTGGCTTGCGAGCGGCGCGCGGTCCGAGGTCGAAGCCGACAAACAGCCAGCCGCCGCATATTTGCGAAGGCCGCTCCAGCATACGCCGGTCATCAGCTTCGCCGACGCCGCACGCCTTTTCGAAGATCCTGATGCGGACCCGCACGCCGTAGCCGAAGACTACATCCCCGTCACCTCGGGCGCGGACCGGTTGTTCGCGCTTTTTGTCGACGATGAGGCGGTCGATCTCGCTTTTCCGAAAGGAACCCTTGTCGTCATCGACTATGCGGACCGTCGCCCGATCGACGGCGCATTCGCGTTGTTCCTTGTCGACGGTCCGCCCGTGATCCGCCGTTGGCGCGAGGCGCCCAGCCGGCTGGAGCCTTCATCGTCATCCGCTTCCTATGGGCCGATCTATCTTGACGCACCGCCGAAAATCATCGGCTGCGTTCGCGTTTCGATCCGGATTCATTAAGCCCTGTCAGGTTCAGGCCGCGTCGCGCGCGAACATCCGGCGCACTTGCGGCGCATCGTTCACGGCGGACGCATATTCGCGGCGCACGCCCCGCAAGAGGTCAGGCAGCGCAGAAAGTTCAGAGGCGTTTCGTTCAACCTCGGCGCATGCCTTGCCCAGTCGCACAGCGCCGACATTGAAGGACATCGATTTGAGCGCATGCGCGGCGCTGGCGATTTTCTGGGGATCGCGCGACCGCGCCGCCTCGGCGATCCGCAGCATGGCGCCCTTCGAATGTTCAACGAAAAGATCGATCGCGCGCCCAACCAGGTCGCTCGAACCCGCTTGCATCGCTTGGAGCTCGCGAAGCGTCGCCGCATCGAACGCCGATGGAGGAGGCGCGGCTTCCTTCAGTCGCGGCGGCGCTTCTGCAGCCTCATCAGCCGTTGTTGCGCGCATGCCGGCGACGGGCCTGATGAACTGCGAGATCGCAGCGGCGAGTTCAACCAGCGTGAACGGCTTCGTCACATATTGATCCATGCCGGCCTGACGCCAATCGGTTCGGCCGCCTTCAACATGCGCTGTCAAGGCGATGATCGGCGTCCGCTTCCCGGATCGGGCCTCTATCGCCCGAATTCGCCGCGTCGCCTCGAAGCCGTCGACGACGGGCATCGAACAATCCATCAGAATGACGTCGAATGAGCCTGTCGTGAACGCCTTCACCGCCTCATCGCCGTCGGCGACCAGCGTCGCTGAGGCGCCCAGTCGAGCAAGCGCTTCCTTGACGACTTCCCTGTTGACCGGGCTGTCGTCCGCCGCAAGGATTCGGGCGCCGGGGAATTGGGGCGCCTCGCGACGGACGGCGTCGCCCCCTGTCAGCGCCTGCGAGCCGCGCAGGCGCCCTTCGACGATCCGTTCGATCTGATCAAACATGTCGCGCCGGCTGATCGGCCGAATTAGCAGGTCTTCAGCGACTCCCTCGCGCAAAAGACGGTCGGACGTGTCATCGCCGATTTCACTCACGCAGACGCGCGCCGGAACCCAGTTCTGCGGATCGCCGGCGACGACGGAATTGAGCGCATCGAGATATTCCGGCGAGGCGAATATGATGTTTGCGTAGGCTATGTGCGATTCCAGCGGACTGTCGCTGTTGACGATCTGCGCCGCAATTCCCGCTTCCTCGAGATATTTCGCCATCATCGCGGATGTGGCTGCGCCGCTGATCGCGATCACCGCGCGCATGTCCTTCGCCGCGCTGGTCGGACGCCGGGCGGGTTCAACTTCGCGGGTCGGCACGACGAATTTGAATCTTGACCCTTTCCCCTCCCGGCTCAAAACCCCGATCTCGCCGCCCATCGCCGCCACAAGACGCTTGCAGATGGCGAGGCCGAGGCCCGTCCCGCCGAACCTGCGCGTGGTCGATTGGTCGGCCTGCGAGAACGCCTCGAATATGGACGGCTGCTTTTGCGCCGGAATGCCGATTCCCGTGTCGGTCACCGCAAATTCGACGACGCATTCGCCGCTGTCGCTGTGGACGCGGCGCGCGGTGACGATGACGCTTCCCCGCTCGGTGAACTTCAACGCATTGTTCACAAGGTTGGAGATCACCTGATTAATGCGGACCGGGTCGCCCACGATCACCTCGGGCACGCCGGGCCCGATATAGGAGGTCAGGTCGAGTCCCGCTTTGGCCGCCCGCTCCCAGAAAAGACTGATCACGTCGGAGATGACATCAGCGGGCCTCATCTCGATCTTTTCAAGCTCAAGCCTTCCGGCCTCGATCTTGGAAAAGTCGAGAATGTCGTTGATGATCGAGAGGAGGCTCTGGCCCGAGCGCACAATGACTTCCGCATAGCGCTTCTGACGCGGCGCGAGGTCGGTGCCGTTGATCAGCTCCGCCATAACCAGCATGCCGTTCATCGGCGTGCGTATTTCATGACTCATAGCGGCGAGAAATTCGGACTTCGCGCTGTTGGCGGCTTCCGCGGCCTCCTTGGCGAGCTTCAATTCACGGGTCCTGATCGTCACGATCTTTTGCAGGTTCTCCTGCTGCGCGAGCAGGCGCGCATCGCGATCCTGAATCTTGTCGAGCATGTCGTTGAACGCCTCAACAAGATCGCCGACTTCGTTCGAGCTGTATTTCGTGGCGCGCACGCCGAAATCGTCGGTCTCGCGCACATCGCGCATGATGCGGGAGAGATTGATGATCGGACCCGTGATGTTGCGCTGCATGCGCATGGCGAGGAGCACGCCGACCGTCGCCGAGAACGCTGCGGCGGAAAGCGCGTCCCAGAGCATGCTCCAGACATTCTCGGCCAGATCGGTCGTTTCCGCGCTGACATAAAGTCTGCCGACCTCGCGGCCGCCTTCGATGATCGGCGCAGTCGCCGAGATCGAACGGGCCTTGAGAATTTCAAACGCGTTGGGCCGGCGGGCGGCCGCGTCCTTGCGGCCGAGCTCAGCCGCAGCGCCGAGTTCGACGAAAACCTCGCCGTCCGGACGATAAACCTTGACGTGACTGAGCCCCGGCATCCGATCGATGGCGCGCAAAGCGTCATATGTCGAACGCCGGTCGTTCTCGGCGACAGCGGTGGAGATCGTTGCTGCAAAAACCGCCGCGCTCGATTGGAGCTCATGCGTTTTCTCAACGCCGTAGCTGCTGACGTCGCGCCAGACGAAAGCGCCCGTCGCAAGCGCGACCGCGCCGAATACGGCGATAATGACGAGCGACGTCATCTGGCCTCTGAGCGATGTCGGACGCGCGCTCACGAAATACTCACTCCTGACAGTCGCTGAGAAGTGCCAGAAATTCGTTGCATTTTGCTTGACCGGCAGCGCCAGCCGCAATGTTAACGCAATCTTCGTAAAATCGTTCAAAAGTCGTGCTAGACGCCCGCCAATCCCATCCCGGCGGCGGGCTGCAGGGGACTTAAGCGAATGGGCAAGTCTGCTCGGATAATCGTCATCGACGACGACCCGGTTCTTCGCGAGCTTGCAGTCGCGAAGCTCGCCGGCGCCGGACACGAGGCGGTCGGCGCGGCGGACGGCCAGGCGGGCCTTGACCTCATCAGCGCAGAACGGCCCGATCTTGTCATATCCGACATCGACATGCCGGGAATGAGCGGTTTTGACGTCGTACGGGCGCTACGCAAGAATCCGCAAAATGTCGAAATTCCCGTGATTGTCATCACGGGAAGCGAAAAGCCCGACGCGGTCGAACAGGCGTTCGCCGCCGGCGCGACGTCGTTTCTCGCAAAGCCGATCAACTGGACGCTTTTCACGCAGGCGGTCCGTTTCGTGTTGAAAGCGAGCGACGACCAGAAAGAGCTGCGGTCGGCCCGCGACGCGGCCGAAGCCGGCTCCCGGTTCAAGGACAGCCTGCTTTCCGTGATGAGCCACGAATTGCGCACGCCGCTGAACGCCATCATCGGATTCGGGCAGATTCTGGCCGACCAGTTCGAGCGCGAGAACGACCACCTGCACAAGGAATACGCGGATTACGTCATCGACGGCGGCAAGCGGCTGTTGAATTCGGTTTCAGACATGCTGCTCGCTTCCGACGCGCGGTCAGGACCCATTGCGCTCAACGAGGTCGATTGCTGCCTTGACGAACTCATCGACGGCGCCCTTGCGCCGCTCGCACGCCAGATAGAGATCGCCCGCGCCGTGGTGAAGCGCGCCGTCAGCGTCGCGGACGTCGAAATCTGCTGCGACCGGACGCTCCTGATGCGGAGCATCAGCAAGCTTGTCGACAATTCGCTCAAGTTCTCAGACGCCGGCGTGACGGTCACGATCGGCGCAGCGCTGACCAAGGGCGGCGATCTCGCCATCCTTGTGCGCGATGACGGTCCGGGCATTGCGGCCGACAGGCTTGAACTCGTCTCCCAGCCTTTCAAGCAGTCGGACATGTCGCTGAGGCGGTCGAAGGAAGGGCTCGGTCTCGGCCTCCCTCTCGTCAATGCGATCATGCAATCGCATGGCGGCAGGCTGCGGCTCGCTTCGGCGCCGGGACAAGGGTTGAGCGCCTTTCTGGTCATTCCGGCGCACCGCATCGGCGTAAACGGGGCCCCCAGTCTGGCGGCGACCGCTTGACCGTCCTCTCCCAGGCCTTATGAGGGTCGCCCGTTGCGGTTTTTTGCAGGATCGCAGGAAACGGGCGCGTAGCTCAGCGGTAGAGCACTACGTTCACACCGTAGGGGTCACAGGT
>CALKYG010000342.1 GCA_938003575.1 uncultured Alphaproteobacteria bacterium | reverse complement strand
AGCATTGTATTCGACGCTGTATTTCGCCGCGAACTCCGCTGTCAGTTCGAATGCATCGTCGATGCGAAGATCCAGTCCGGTCCCGCCGCCGCGCGGCCGCCATACCGTTTCCGGAATGGCGCGCGTGTCCGGGATCGGCGTATAATAGTGAACGGGCAGGACATGCAGACCCATTCGTTCGGCGTCGTCAAACAGGCAGCCACGCCAAGTGTTCCAATAGCCAGCATACGCCCCGGACGTCTTTAGCAGCGCGAGGCCGATCTTCACGGTCATCCGCTGAATCGCCCGCGATAGCTTCACGCCGCTCCCCGCGGCTCACTAGACGGGCAATCCTATCGGGCGACCCACGGCAGCGTCAAATCAGTTTGGCCGGGAGAGCGCCCGCCCCGCTACGGCATCGAGTTTCGCCAGGATTTCAGGATCACGCGCATCAGGCGGGGTAATGATCGCGGCGTCGAGCGTTCGTTCGACGCCGAGCGGCGATGGCGACCGCGTCGGACCCAACCGCGGCGCAAGGTCTAAGAGCAATCGTCGCGCGGCCTGCGAATTTCTGCTCATCACTTCGAGTATGTCGGCGACTTCAACGCCCACTTTTCCTTCGCGCCAGCAGTCGTAATCCGTCACCATAGCGACAGAAGCGTAGGGGAGTTCAGCTTCGCGCGCGAGTTTTGCTTCGGGCATGTTGGTCATGCCGATGACGTCGGCGCCCCACGATCTGTAGAGCCGGGACTCGGCGCGCGTAGAAAATTGCGGGCCATTGATGCAAATATAGGTTCCGCCGCGATGATGCGGGATCGAGAGCGACCTCAGGGACGCTTCGATTGCATCGCCGAGCGCCCGGCATACGGGTTCGGCCATGGAAACATGGGCGACGCATCCCTTGCCGAAAAAACTCGTCTCGCGGCCGGATGTGCGGTCAATGAACTGGTCCACGATCACAAACATGCCGGGCGCAAGGTCTTCGCGGAACGATCCGCAGGCCGAAATTGAAATGAGATCGCTGACGCCGGCGCGCTTCATCGCATCGATGTTCGCGCGGTAATTCACGTCATCGGGCGACAGCCGGTGTCCCTCGCCATGGCGCGCAAGAAAGGCGACTTCAACGCCGCCGATGGCGCCCGTCGTGATCGGCCCCGACGGCGCGCCCCACGGGGTGTCAATGTCCAGGCGTGCAATATTCTCAACAGAATTGATCGAATAGACGCCTGACCCGCCAATAACGCCGATACGCCGCTTCATCTTCAGAGGTCTTCGGATGCCAGCCCGAGCGCGCGGGCAATGCGCCCCAGAACGAACTCCTCCTGCACCTTGATGGTCTGGTCTGCTATCGCCGCGTGACGCGCCGCGATCTTGACGGCGGCGACCGCCTCCCTGTCTGCTCGAATGGATGATATGGCGTTCATGATTTCGGCCTCGCCCGCGTCCCAATCGGCTTTCAGCAAGGCGAGAAGCCGGTTGTATTCCGCGGCCAGCGATACGCTTTCAAATCGCCGGAAAGCGGCGTCGTTAACGACGCCTGCGAGAAATCTCGCCTCTTCAACCGTATCGACGCGCGCATCGGCGAGCGCAACGATCAGGTAAGCGCCGCAGGCGGCCGTGACGTCGGCAGAAGTCGCTTGGCCAGGTTCGCTCATATCCGCCTTCCAATATTCTGGGGCATTGGCCCCTATTACGTTGCGTCGGCGTCTTGTGGAACAAAAAAGCCCCGGCGCGCCGGCCGGGGCTTTCCGATGGAGCTCGCAGCCATTCCTAATGTTCGACCTTCGCCCAGATTGCGCGATAAGAAAAGAACAGGATCAAGGTAAGGACCAGCAGATATCCCAACGTCACGACGCCAAGGCTCTTGCGCTGCTCCATCTTGGGTTCTGACGCCCAGGTCAGGAATTCGACGACGTCTTTCGCGTATTGATCGACCGTCTCCGGCACATTCTCGTCAGCATAATCGACAATGCCGTCAGCAAGCGGCGCCTTCATTGCGAGGACGCCGCCCGGGGGAACTTCGACCCCATCCAGCGGGTGGCCCTCCTCGTCGCGATACTCCGGCTTCAGCAACTGCGACATATCACCGGCAAAATAAGGGTTATAGTATTGCCCGGCGCCGAGTTGGACGCTGATCGGCGCGTCCTCATAGCCGGTCAACAAACTGTACACATAATCGGGGCCGTGGTGACGCGCCTTGATGATGAGCGCGAGGTTCGGCGGCAAAGCGCCGCCGTTCGCCGCCCTCGCCTGCTGGTCGTTCGCATAGGGGCCGGGGATTCTGTCAGACGGAAGACCCGGACGTTTGAACATATCGCCTGAATCATCGGGTCCGTCGGTGATCTCATATTCCGCTGCGATCGCCTTCACGACCGGGTTTTCACTCGGATTTGAGCAGTTGGTCGATTCTGGAACGCCGGCCGGGCACTTATCGAGATAAAAGGGCCCGCCCTTTTCGCCGAGATTGCGAAAGGAGAGCTGTTCAACCGCATGGCAGCTCGCGCAAACGGTTTTGTAAACCTGAAAGCCGCGTTGCACGGCCTCCTTGTCATAGGAACCGAACGGCCCGCTGAAATGCCAGTGGTTGTGCTTGTACTCGAGCGTCGCTGCACTGGCCGCCTCGGCCGCGCCGGGAAGAGAGACCGCGGAGCCGACAGCGAACAGCGAGCAGAGGACGGTATTCTTAAGCATGACTGATCTTTCCCCTGTTACTCGGCCGCTTGCGCGATCGGCGTCGGCGACTGCTTTTCCGTTGCGAGCACCGAGTCTGCGATCGACTTCGGCAGCGGCCTGGTTTTTTCAAACAGGCCCAGCAGCGGCAGAATGACGAGGAAGAACGCGAAGTAATACGCCGTGGCGATCTGCGCATAGACGACGTATACCCCCTCGGCCGGCTGGCCGCCGAGATAACCCAACGCAAGGCAGGCGGCGACAAAGAGAACGAACCAGAGCTGTGCGACTGGACGGTACCGCATCGAGCGCACTTTCGACGTATCGAGCCAGGGCAGCGCGAACAGCAACAAGATCGAACCGAACATGGCGATTACGCCGCCGAGCTTCGATGTTATCGGCCCGATATTGAAAGTGATCGCGCGCAGGATGGCGTAGAACGGCAGGAAGTACCATTCCGGCACGATGTGCGGCG
>CALKYG010000341.1 GCA_938003575.1 uncultured Alphaproteobacteria bacterium | reverse complement strand
TGGGTCGCAACGACGGATTAGGAGCCAATGGCTGAACGCGTCGACGCAATTGTTATCGGCGCCGGCGTGATCGGTCTCAGCGTCGCCCGGTCATTGGCGCTGGCCGGGCGCGACGTCCTTGTCCTTGAGAAGAATGACGCATTCGGCGCGGAAACGTCAGCGCGCAATTCAGAGGTCATTCACGCCGGCATTTATTATCGTCCTGGCGGTCTGCGCGCGAAACTATGCGTCGAAGGCAAGAAAAAGCTCTACGCCTATTGCGTGGAGCGCGGCGTCAACCATCTCAATTGCGAAAAGCTGATCGTTGCGACAAGCGAAAAGGAAGCGGGAAAGCTGGATTCGATCAAGGCGAATGCCGCGGCTAACGGAGTTTGCGATCTGGCGCTGATAACCGGGGAGGAAGCGAAAAGGCTGGAGCCGGGATTGCGATGCGCAGCGGCGCTGCTTTCTCCTTCAACGGGCATCGTCGACAGCCACGGGTTGATGCTGTCAATGCTCGGCGATCTTGAAAACGCCGGCGGTTTTATGTCGCTGCTGTCTCCCGCAATTGGCGGTCGGGCAACGGCGGCAGGCGTGGAGATTGACGTCGGCGGCGCCGGCGCAATGACGCTCATCGCCAGGACCGTCGTCAATTCGGCGGGGCTATATGCCGATCAGGTTGCGCGTACGATTTCCGGTCTAGATCCGGCCTTCATTCCGGCGCTTCGTCCGGCAAAAGGCCAGTACTTCACCTATTCGGGCAGGGCTCCGTTCGCACGACTGATTTATCCATTGCACACCGCTGACAGCCAGGGCGTGCACTACACGCGCGATCTTGGCGGGCAGGCGCGGCTTGGTCCGGATATTCGCTGGGATGCGCCGCTCGGCGACTACACCGTCGATGAAACGCGCCTCGACGCATTCGTGCGAGACGTCTCGCGTTTCTGGCCCGATCTCGATCCCGCGCGATTGGCTCCCGGCTACGCCGGACAGCGTCCGAAAGCGACCGGACCGGGGGAAGAAGGCGATTTCCGCATTTTCGGCCCCGAAACGCACGGCACAAAGGGGTATATCGGCCTTTACGCCATGGAATCGCCGGGGCTCACGTCCTGTCTCGCAATAGGGGACTATGTCGCCGCGCTCGCGCGCTGTTGAATCCCATGTTAGCCTTCTTTGAACGGGAGGGGTCCCTATGAATGATTTCGGCAAGGGGCGCGCTGTCGCCGCGCAATCGCTGCCGGGTGAGGAAGATCTTCGCTTCATCCGGAACTTTCATGACGTTTTCCTCAGTCTAGGCATTGCGATGTTCGCGGCGGGGATCGGCGTCGCGACAGTGATGATCCTTGCGCCGATGGTGAAGGAGGCGGCGACCGCCGGCGGCGACGCGTTCCGACGGATACTGATGCTCATTTCCATCGCCGGGGCGGTTGACGCCGTGATCATGTGGCTCTTGGCGGAATTCTTCGCGCGCGGGAGGCGGCTGTTCCTGCCGTCGATTGTCATTTTGATCGCCTTCACCGCATTCTTCTTGGTCGCCGCCGGCGCCGGCTACGGCGCCTGGCGCGGGGCAGGCGAAGAATTCTTTGACAGGATGGGTGACGGCGGCGTTGCGACCGCGGTTAGGCAGGCGTCTGAATTCTTTCTCGTCGTGTTCAGCATGACGGCCGTGGCGATCTTCGCATTCTATGCGCGAATGAAACTTCCTTTCGCGATGGGGGTGTTTGGCTATTCGCTCGCCTCGGTCGGCGTGGCGGCGGCTTTTTATCTCTGGCCGGAAAGGGCCGAAAGCCTGATGCAGCCGGCGCAGCTTGCAGCCGGCGTATTCATATTTCTTCTTGGCGTCTATTTTGATGCGCGCGATCCTGAGCGAAAGTCGCGGATTTCTGACAACGGGTTCTGGCTGCATTTTTTCGCAGCACCGCTGATCCTCAATTCCGTGCTCGGCATGACTGTTGGCGCGGATATGCTCGTTCAGAATTCAAGCGGCGCTGCGGTCGTGACGCTGTTTGTCGTTTTCGCGTTCGCCTTCGTTTCGCTGCTCATCAATCGGCGCGCGCTTCTCGTTGCGGGCCTCCTTTATGCGCTTGTCGCCGCCGGATATCTGATCTCCAAAGTCGGCCTGTCGGGCGGCTGGACGGCGGCGGCGACGCTGCTCGTCATGGGCGGGGCGATGGTTCTTCTAGGCGGCGGATGGCACGCGCTCCGGCGCGTGGTCGTCGCACCCTTCCCGAAGGAGGGACTGATCGCCCGAATCGTGCCGCCGGAGCCTCCAAGGGAGCAGCGCCGGCGGTTGAGCGAGTAGGGCGCTCCGGCGGCCTTGCGAGCCCATCTGACTGCCGGTATAGACCCAGCCTCTCAGCCGGATGGCGGGGTAGCTCAGTTGGTGAGAGCGCAGGAT
Organism: uncultured Alphaproteobacteria bacterium; assembly: GCA_938003575.1. Taxonomy (GTDB): domain Bacteria; phylum Pseudomonadota; class Alphaproteobacteria; order Caulobacterales; family Parvularculaceae; genus Amphiplicatus. Next base: position 6,263 of record CALKYG010000341.1, on the reverse strand, counting down.
TCATAACCCTGAGGTCGGCGGTTCAATTCCGCCCCCCGCTACCAATTTCAGCAACAGAAAATCACCGCCCTGGACCTGGAATGTCGGCGCACACGTCTCCATACATTCCGCCCTGGTCGATGCAGAAGAAGCGCCAGCCGCCTTCGGTCGCCGGCTTGTCGCCCTTGGCGTCGCCGACATAGGCGATGATCTCGACGCCGGGATAGCCTTGCGCTTCGAGCATGGCGGGAATGATGGCGTAGCGCCCGTCCTTCGCGCTCGGGCCCTTCGGCGAAGCGCGCGTCAGCAGGACGCGAAAGTCCTCATTGCGGCGGATCCCAAGCTTGGCGAGATTGCTCTCTGTCGCCAGCTGTTCATTGTCGCGTCTGTTGGTGACAAAGGCGACATGGCCGCCCGCGGCATTGACCGCGTCCAGAAATTCAGCGGCCCCGGGGACCAGCGTCGCTTTCTCCTCCAATGTCCATTCATGCCATGTTTCCGGCGTAAAGCCTTCGCCGATCCGGTCCCGCGAAATCTGGTAGGCGACATTGTTCATGACGGTCTCGTCGAGGTCGAGCACGACCGCCCAGCCGCCGCTGTCACGCGACGCCGAAGCCTCGCGGATAAATTGTGAAGCCTCCGCATAAACGGCGCGCGCTTCTTCGGACCATTCAGGAGAATTGGCGACCCATGCCGTAGATGGTTTTAGCGGCTGACCGGATATCGTCGCACATGCGGCGAGAAACGCCCCGAGCAACGCAAGCAGAATTGACCGTTGAAGATTCATTTGTCTTGCTCCAGCCTTGCCGATCGATCATTGCGCGTTCCAGCAACGAGGTAAACTGCTAGAAATCGCGTTTCCAGTTGATTGAGGCTTTCTGATCGCCGTCCTGCCGGAGTTCGGTTTCGACGGTAAACGACTGATCGATTTCATATTCGATACGCACCGACCCGTTTTCGCCACGCGCGTCCTGCGTCGCGGAAACAAACAGACCGTCAGCGACGTATTTGCCGACCGTCAAAGAACTCGCGGCGCTGTCATCCTGGTTGATATCGAGATTAAGCAGATCAAGACCGAGGGCCTGCCGCGCGGACCCTGTAACGCCTACGCCCCCGAAAGGCCCGATGCCTCCAAGCTCGGCAAGGCCCTCGGCGACTTGCAGAGATTCTAGCGCGGAAAGCTCGTTGGCCGGCTTGTCGAACAAAACAAGCGCCATGATGTCCTCTTGCGGCAGGGACGGCGTTGAACTCAGCGAGATCTTTGGCGCATTCGCGCGACCCTCAAAGACGATCGCAGCAAGCGTGCCCGTTCGGGTTTGCCGTTCGGCGCGAATGTTGAGCGTTGGATTGTTGACGGACAGGCGATCGAACGAGATGTCACCTTCTGTCAGCTCGAAGCGTCGGCCTGCAAAGACAATATCGCCGTTTTTCATTGTCATCGATCCTACGATAACCGGCGCATCCGCGCGGCCGAGGACTGAGACGTCGGCGCGCCATTCGCTTTCAAGGCCGCGGCCGCGAATGAAAATGCGGTCATCGCCCTCGATCTCAAGCGCCAGTGCGATCGCCGGAGGCGCCGTGCGGAAGGCGGCGGCTGGAACATTCTCACCGTCGCCGTTGACGGCGACAACATTTATATCGACAAGACCGGTGGATTCCGGCGTGAAGACGCGCGCGTCGAGACTGCCCACTGTAATCTTCCCCTTTGCGAGAAGATCGTCGATCGGTCCTGATATGTCGACGGAACCGCTGGCTTCAACGTCGTTGACGGGACCTGCGCTCAGTCTGGCGCGATCGAACGATAGAATCGAGGAAAGCTGCGAGGCCTTGCCGAGCACGAGTATTCCTTCACCTCTTATCGTCTTTTCATTCTGGCGAACGCCTCCGCCAGCGGCCTTGAACGCGATGCGCGAGCCGCCAAGCGTCGCATCCGCAGTTGCTGTCGCTTCGATATTGACGATGCTGAACCCAGTTGCGAGCTCAGTGAACGCGCCGTTCGAAATCGTCATTGACCCGGCAAGTTTCGGGCTTTCTAGCGTGCCCGATGCGCCGCCGTTGAATGACAGCGCGCCTTCGACGGACTGCAGCGCGGGAGGCAGAAAGCCGGCAATTGTCTCGAGCCGGCCGTCATAGCGGACGGAGCCGTCAACCGGTCCTTCGAATATAACCGCAATCGACGGCGATCGCGACAGGCGCATCGGCAAATTCAGTGAGAGATCAAGCGCCTCGGTTCTTTCATCGTCGCGAATGATCAGCGACCTGCCGTCCCAGTGAAATTCGCCAGAAAGGGTCGCCTGCTCAGTTTTCGTCAACAGGGATGTCATCGAGAATGCGCCAGTCGCAGGCGTCTTCCTGTCTGTGTCAAAATCGATGTCAAGATCGACGAAAGACGCAGCGCTGACAATCGGCGCGCGCACAGCGACGAGTTTTCCCCGCCAGCGCGATTTTTCGAATGACCCGTCAAAGTCGAGCGAACCGCGGCGCCCGAGCGAAGCACGAAGGCCGTTGATTCTAATGTCCTCCGAGACAGAAATCGCCGCCGGCTGATTTAGCTTAAACGGCGCCCCTTCGACTTCTGCGGAAAGCGTCTCGATTGTAACGTTCGAAATGTCGCCGAGCGACGCAGCGATGACGGTGGAAATGTTCTTGACCGGCGCTGCGCCCTTGACTGTCGCGCGCGTGATATCAGCCTTGACGGAAAGGCGATCGGGCGGGCCCTCGGTTGCGGCGAGGAAACCGGAGACGGCCCAGTCGTCTGAGGCGAGCGATGTGGATTTGATCGTCAGACCGCTGGATCCTGCGCCTTTAAGAATTGCGCCGGCGGCCGTGAATTCCCCAACCAGCGGGACTCCGGGCCATGGTTCTGCGCCATCAGTTCCGCGATATGATAAATCAAGCGCGACCTCGCCGACTTCCGGGCCGATACCGGCAGATCCATTGAGCGCAAATCCGGCGCCGGAGTAGTCGATCGCCCGCGCTCGCCATTCGCCATTTTCCAATCGTGCGAAGTTTGCCGTAAGACGGCGGGAATTGTCGATTGCACGCAGGCTGATCTGTCCGGACGGCCTTGTCGGCGCTTCGGCGAGTGCGAGCGTAAATCGCGAAGCGGGGAACGCCGATCGGCCGACGAGCAAAGGGGGAAGGCTTGCGGCGACCACGCCGCCGAAGGTTTCCGGCGACCCCTTGATGTCGATGACGCCGGCCATCTTTGATCGGGTCTTTACGTTTGGCGCAAGCGCGGACACAAGCGCCGGAGGCAAAGCGGCGTCGCCCTTCACTGCGAATGCGCGCGTATTGAAATCAAACTCCGCCGCGCCGGAGAACTCACCATCCTCTGCCGTCTTGAATCTGAACTTGCCGGCCTCAATACTTTCTCCAAAGATGAGAATGAAATCGCCCCGCGCCACGCCGCCTCTGGCAAGGAGGTCCGGCAGCGACTCGTTCGGCTTCAGGACGATCTCCGCGGGACCGCGCGCAAAATCGCGCAGATCGGTTTCGATCTCATTCAGAACGGCGTCGAAAAAAGTCGCCGTCGCCTTTCCAGATACATTATACGCGCCGTCCCTCGGACGGATATCCCCGGAAAGAGAGAGCTTATCGCCGACATAGGGGCGGATGTCCGGCCGCCACTCTTCGTTGATTGTCGCTGCGGCCTCGATTTCGAGATGGTCAAGAACGTTATTTCGATTGCGCCAGCGCAGCGCGCCTTCTATGTCGCCAATGGCGGACCGAAACACGATTTCAGATAACTGACCGCCATTTTCTTCGGGCGAATAGACAGCCGTGGCGTTCGCCTGCGTGCCGACGATGCGGGCGGTGTTCGCGAGCTTGGGTCCGAGCGACGCTGTTGCAGTCAGCGTCAGACTTCTCATCGCCTCGAAATCTCCGGAAACTGAACCGTCGATTTCGCCATAAGCGCCGAGTGCGCCGCTGTATTCAAGTCGGTAATCTGCGAGCGGCCCGTCGCCGCCCGCTTCGATAAGAATGCCGCCGCCAAGATTTGCGACAGCCGCGAGCGCGCCGTCGGCATCTGACCGGACCAGCGCGTCGATAGTCAACGCGTCGCCCTCACGCACCGCCCGAATCGAGGCGACATCCTTCTCATCCGCTCCGTGAAGCTTGAATTTGACGTCAAGTGTCTTTCCGCCAAGGAGGATAGCGCCGCCGCCGTCAAGGCGCGCCCCATCACCGGCGAGGGACTGCGCCACGCGAATCTCTGTCAACGAAATAGCCGCGATTCTGATTTGCGGAAGGTTGTCAGGGAGAACGAAACCGCGGAGATCGTTCCTGTTGTCGGCCCCTTTCGGCGGCGATTTGCGGATAACGGCCGGACCGACAGAGAGCGACTCAGCGTCGATTCTTCGCGAAATGAGTGCGAGCGGGCGCCAGCGGGCCGACATCTCATCGACATGCAGCCATTCCTCGCCGTCGGCGTGAAACGAAAGATCTCGAAGGATGACTTCATCCGGCAAGGCGCCAGCGATCTCTCCGATCGCGACGTCGCCGCCAAGCGCGGCGCCGATCTCTTCCTCGATAAGGGCCTTGAGCGAAGTGCGCCCGGACGGAGTCCAGAAGAGCCAGATCCAGGCGGCTGCGAATGAGCCAAGGAGGACGGCGCCGAATCCAAGACCGAGGAGAAGGAGACGTCTCATCAGAACGGTTGTCCCAGTGAGATGTAAAACTGGAAATCGCGATCTGTCGCCCGCTTTTCAAGCGGAACCGCCGCGTCGAGCCGTATGGGCCCTATTGGCGACAAATAGCGAACGCCGACGCCAGCGCCGATGAGATAATCGCCCATGAAGTCCGGGAAGCTCCTGGAATATACCGCGCCCGCATCGGCAAAGGCGGCGAATTGAATCCGCGACAAAATGCGCGCGCGCGCTTCCAACGCGGCTTCGACGGCGGAACGGCCGCCGATCGGCACGCCTTGCGGGTCAAGCGGCCCGACCGATTGGTAATCGTAACCGCGCACGGACGATCCCCCGCCCGCGAAAACGCGCTTGTTGACCGGCAGGCTGAGCAGCGATTGACCGGTCGTCGCCGCAACGCGAACGCGGCCGGCCAGCGTGAAAAGATCGTCGGCGCCGAAATGGACGCGGCTTCGTGCGACCGCCTCAAGGCGCGTGAATTGATCGCTGCCGAAATACGGAATGGCGAAAAGCGATGCGCGCATTCCCTTGTCGAGCGTCAGCGGATCGCCTTCGGTGTTCCATGTGGCGGAAAGAGGAATCGAGACGAAATAATTGCGCTCTGCTGCGATCGTTGACGACATCAGCTCCGGCTCGACCTTTGACGTTTCAAGCGCGACGCCGCTGCGTGTCTCGAGACGGTCTTCGAGCCAGGTCTTTGCAAGGCCCGCGGATAATTCCAACGAGCGCGCATTAAATGCATCGGTCGTTTCGTTCGTAAATGCAAGATTGCCATAGGCTGAGCCAGGAAATCCCGGCAGCGGTTTGTCGAGGTCGAATTCGATCGACTGCTTGACGGCTGTCCCTTGTAACTCAGCGCGCGCACGTTCTCCCTCGCCGAACATATTGCGATATTCAAGAAACAGCCGCCCGCCTGGCCCTTCCGAGGTTGAGTAAGAAATGCCGGCGCCGACTGTGCGGCGCTTGCGTTCCGCGACCTTTAACCGGACCGCGGCGACGCCGCCGTCTTCGATGCGGCCCGGCGCGACTTCTATCGAAGAAAAGAGGCCGGTTTTGGCGAGGCGGTCCCGATAGGATACGAGCTTCGCGCGGTCGAAGAGTTCGCCTTCCTCCCATGTTTTCAGCTTGGTCAGGAATTCCTCGCTGGAGATTTCCGCGCCTTCAATTTCAATTCCATTGAATACCGCGCGAGGGCCGCTTTCAAAGACGTAGATCGCATCGGCGCCGCCTTCGGAGACCCGTGCTTCCGCCCGTCGTGCGACGATGCGCGCTGCCGGATAACCGTTCGCCCAGAGAGCCGACAGAAATTCCTGCTGGTTGCGTTCGAGCGTCGCCCCGTCGGCGCGTTCGTCGACCTTGACGCCGGCGTCCTCAAATGTCGTCGGACGCACCCCGTCGCCGTCGTCCTCATAAATGACGATATGGTTCAAGATGCGGAAGAGCGCACCTGGCTCGATATCGAAAATCGCTTTCATTTTCTCGCCCGATGCGCTGTCGCCCTCTACACGGAACGATGCGTCCGCCGCATAGTATCCGGCGGCGGTCAGTGCGCGCTGGACGATTTTCAGGTCCTGCGCGCCGATCCGGCGAATCGCGGCTGCGGTCGGGTAGGGGCGTCGCTCGAGGGAGAGGTTG
>CALKYG010000340.1 GCA_938003575.1 uncultured Alphaproteobacteria bacterium | reverse complement strand
GCGATTCGCGCAAATGTTGTGTCCCTGGTCCAATTCGCCGGCGGCTGGCGTGATCCCGCACGGCCCACTTACCTTCGGCCAGCCAACGCCACATAAATCCGCGAAATCAGCGGGTTATGCGTTTTGCCTAAGGTTTGGGGTGAATGTCGTGCGTCAATCGCCAGCAGCAAAGCTCATTTCGGCGGTTTGCATAGCACAAAATATCTCGCTGCGCCACGGGGCGCATTTGGCCTGCCAGGCTGAACGAGTTTGACCGCCCGGCCGATCAGCTGCCGGCGCCGGGCTTGGCGCTGAAATATTTGTCGAGCTTGCCTTTTTCCTTGGCGAATTCGTCAGCCTCAGGCAGCGGTTCGACCTTTTCGGTGATATTGGGCCATTCCGCGGAATATTTGGCGTTCAATTCCGTCCATTTGCCGTCAGCGTCGTCGGTGTCGGGCACGATCGCCTCAACAGGGCATTCAGGCTCGCACACGCCGCAATCAATGCATTCATCGGGATTGATGACGAGCATGTTCTCGCCCTCGTAAAAGCAGTCCACCGGACAGACTTCGACGCAGTCCGTATATTTGCATTTGATGCAAGCGTCGGTGACGACATAGGTCATGGCTTTAGGGCTCCCGAACCGGTTTCGGCCTTTCTAGCGTCATCCTGCGACCTTGCAAGCAGGCCCGGCTGACGGGGATTCATATTTTTCGGCGCCGGTGTTCTCAACGCACAAAAGCCGCGCCGAGGATGGAGGCCCGCGCCGCTCGGCGAACCCGGTTACGGTGAGGACGACGAGCTTGTCGCCGAACAGGTAGGAAACCACATCCCCTTCGAGCAGCGGATAGCTCGGCCGTTCGACGCGCTGCGTCGAGCCGCAACGCGTGACGCGGACGCCGGCCTCGCTGATGAATCTCGCCGCCATCGAGCGCGTCTTGAAGCGGCGCGAGCACCACAGCCATTTGTCGATGCGCCGCGACGGCGGGCTGTCGTCAGCGGCGCCGATCATTCCGGCTTGGCGTCGCCCATATTCGCTTTCAGCGCGGCGAGCACGGCGAAAGGCGAATTGGGGTCGGGCCCGCGCTCGCGGCGCGGCGCGCTTGAATATTGGCGCGGCGGCGCGTCGGCGCCTTTGCGGAACGGCTTTTTGCCGCCCTGGCGCTGATCCTTGTCGCGGTCGCGGCGCTGCGGGCGCTCACCACGGGGTTCATTTCCGGCGCCCGCATTTTTCTGGCGCTCGTCGCGCTTCGGCGGTCGCCTGGACTGAGGCGGGCGCCGCGGCGCCATTCGCCATACGGCGACTTCAATTTCTTCCGCAGGCTGAGCGACGGCGTCGGCCCCCGCCGCCGTCTCGGCCGCCGCAGGCTGAGGGGGCTGGCCACGTCCAGACGCCGCTTCGGCGCTCGCGCCATCAGCCGTTTCGGCCGGAATTTCGACCGTCGCTTCGGCTTGATCCGCGCTTGCCGCCGTCGGTGCTGCGCTTTCGGCCTGAGGCGCTTGTTCAGGGGTTTGCGGTCCGTCCACCTGCTGCGCCGCCTTGCGTTTGATCGTTTGCTTGCGATAGCCGAGCGAGCGCAGGATGCTTTCGAACTCTTCGCCTGAACAGCCGACGAGCGACATCATCTGCGAGGTTGCTTCAAAGCCGTCTTTTCCGTTTGGGCTGTTGCGGGCCGTTCGAATCTGTTGCGCGAGACGCTCCAGCATGTCGATCCGGACGGCCCGGTCTCCGGATGGACGGTACCCGAGCGCGTAATAGAAAGCGTGCGGCAAGTCCGGGTTGACCGCGAAAGAAACAAGCCCCGGCTTCGGCAGCGGGATCTGCGAAAGGTCTTTTCCGGCCCACAACGCCCAAAGCATCGCCATCAGGCGCGCGGCGGCGGGCTTCAGCAGAGCCGGCATGTGCAGCGTGTATTCGCCGAACCGCAGACCGAGATTACGCAATTTTGCGCGATCGTCCTGCGGAAGCGTCTTAAGCTCGTCGCCGAATTGCGACCGCGACATGGCGCCGAAATTCTCAACGATGCGGAATGCGATCCCGCGCGCCTGACCCGACAGCGCGCCTTCTTCGTCCGTCGCGTCGACAGCGCGCTTCAACGCGATAAGCTCAGCAAGCGGCGATTCGATGCGGGCGGCGACAAAGTCGGAAAGACGGTCTGCGACGCGGCCGCGCAGGTTCGGCGATATCGCCTCAAGGCCCTTGACGACGACATCGGGCCTCATCATCGCGGGCCCCTTGCGCAGCTCGGCGACCGGCGAGGACCGCCACCAGACGACGCCGTCGTCTTTCAATTGCAATTCGCTTTCGGCTGCGTTGGCGAGCGACGCGGCGCGCGCCGCGAGCACCGGGGCGAGGGCGCGTTCGGCGGCGCCGCGCATGCGTTTCGCGTCCGCGCCGCGCGTCCGCGGATCGACGGCGAATTCAAACCCGATGAGCCGGCCTACGAACTGGCCTTCCACGATTACTTCTCCGTCTTCAGTGATCCCGGCGAGGATCGGCGCTTCATCGCGCAGCTTCTTCAACAGCACCGAGGTGCGGCGGTCGACAAATCTCTGCGTCAGCTTTTCATGCAAAGCGTCTGACAGGGCGTCTTCTATCTCCCGGGTCCTGCCTTGCCAATAGGCGGCGTTTTCCACCCATTGCGAGCGGTTAGAAAGATAAGTCCAGGTCCGAACATGCGCGATACGGGACGAGATCGCATCAAAATCGCCCTCGATGCTCGCGAGCTTTTCGACCTTCGGCGTCAACCAGGCGTCGCCGATCCGTCCGCCCCGTTCGATCTGGCGGTGAATATCGCCCAATAGGTTGAGGTGCTGGTCGAGGGACGTTTTGCGGAAGTCAGGGATCTGGCAGACATCCCACAACAGCTCCGTCGCCGCGCGGCCGCGCGTGCGGGCGCGAAGGGAGTCGTCGGCCGAGAGGCCGATCAGCGCTTCTTCATCCTCGTCCGGCCGCGCGCGGTGCAGTTCCGGGCGGCGCGACGGCGTTTCGAGCGATGCGCGCAGCGCCTCGATCGATGAGAAGTCGAGCTCGTCGGATCGCCATTGCAGCGCTTCGACGGGATCAAATCTGTGGCTCTCCACCTGCTCGACAACGTCCTCCGGTAATGGCGCGCAGTCGGCGGTGACGCCGAACGTGCCGTTGCGGATATGTCGTCCGGCGCGGCCTGCAACCTGGGCAAGTTCCGCGGGGCGAAGATCGCGAAATCCCCGGCCGTCGAACTTGCGGGCGGCCGCGAAGGCGACATGGTCGATGTCCATATTAAGGCCCATGCCGATCGCGTCGGTCGCGACGAGGTAATCGACCTCCCCCGACTGGTAGAGTTCGGCTTGCGCATTGCGGGTGCGCGGCGAAAGCGCGCCTAGAACGACGGCGGCGCCGCCGCGCTGCCGGCGGACGAGTTCCGCGATCGCGTAAACCGTATCGGCTGAGAAGCCGACGATCGCCGAACGGCGGGGAAGGCGCGTCACCTTTTTCGAGCCGGCATAGGCGAGATCCGAAAATCGCTCCTTGGTCTCGAAGGAAATTTCCGGGAAGAGCCGTTTGAGGATCGGCCGCATCGTATCGGAACCGAGGAACAAGGTCTCTCTCGTTCCGCGCGCATGGAGGAGCCGAGAGGTGAAAACGCGCCCGCGTTCCGTGTCGGCGGCAAGCTGGATCTCATCGATCGCGAGAAATTCAACGCGCTCGTTCAGCGGCATCGCCTCGACGGTGGCGACGAAATAGCGCGCGCCGGCAGGAACGATCTTTTCTTCGCCGGTGACGAGTGCGATGTCGGATGGCGGGCGACGCTCGATAAGGCGATCGTAAACTTCCCGCGCGAGCAGTCGCAGCGGCAGGCCGATCATTCCTGACCGGTGCGACAACAGTCTTTCGATAGCCTGAAAGGTCTTGCCGGTATTCGTCGGGCCGAGAAGCGCCGTCAGCCGACCCGTTGCAGGTTCGACCGGAAGAACGATGTCGTGGGGTTTAAGCTTGCGACGGGACATGACTTTGGATTTGGGGCCTTGGTTTTGGGGCCTTTGGTTTGGGCCTTTGGTTTGCGGCCCCTGGTTCGGGGCCTGCCGGCAGGGAGGCCGGGGCGCGCCCGTCATTACGCCATTTAAGGGGTTCGGCGGGGATTGAAAGGGCCGCGGTCCGCCTTGCGCCTTGACAGGGCAGGGTGGCCCCGCTAGACGCGCGGCTCTTGTAAATCAGCGCCCCAGACTGGCGCCAGAACGCTAAAAAAGCAGGGTTATCAACATGGCTCGCCGGTGTGAACTGACAGGCGTCGGCCCGATGGTCGGACACAACGTATCGCACGCCAACAACAAGACGAAGCGGCGGTTCCTTCCGAACCTCTGCGACGTCACCCTTCGTTCGGACAAGCTTGGCCGCGCCTACAAGATGCGCGTCACCGCAGCGGCTCTTCGCTCAGTCGATCATGTCGGCGGCCTTGACGCCTTTCTCGCCAAGGCAGATGAATCAAGGCTCTCGACCGGCGCAAAGAAGATCAAGCGCGAGCTCGCCAAGGCGTCCGCAGGGGCTCATTAACCTCAATCGTGGTTAACGGCGGCGAAAGGGCGTGTCCTCGCGGACGCGCCTTTTGCTTAACGCGCCTGCGGCGGGCGGTTGAGGCTTGCCCTCGCGCCGCTATCCGTATGATTCTCGATTGGAGACTCGCCCGATTGCGCCCGACGGAGACGCGGCCCAGAATCGGCGTGAGAAGGGTTCAGCAATCGCGCGAGGCGAGGGGACGCGAAACGTGGAATTCGTCGCCGCCGTTGAGACGAAAAGACCAATCCGGGAAACGCCGCTGCAAAAGCTCGGCCGAGAAGCGCGCAAATTCTTCGAGGCGCTCCTTCGTGTCGTGTTCCTGTCCGCCCTTCTTCTCCCGATCATCGTCGCTGCGTTCCTGACGGTCGATATTCCCTATCGCGCTTTCGACCATTTCTTTTCGACGTCGCTTGCAAAGCCCGGCAACTGGCTTTCGGCGGGCTATTTCATCATGGCGGCGGGAGCGCCGCTTGTTGTTCTCATCACCCGCCGCTTCGGCGGCGAGGAAGCCTCCCGCGTCGTGACCGCGGCATGGGCGGCCGCAGCGTTCGCGGCGTTCGCGGGCGTCTCCTATCTCTCTCCCGACCTGGAGGACGGCGATATGCCGGGGGCGACTTTCATGATCGCCTTCGTCGGCTCCTCGATGGTTTCCCAGTTCGTCGCCGCCGGGGTCTATGACATCACGCGCGGCGGCGGCAATTGGTGGCGGGCGCCCTTCTTCGCGCTCCTTTGCGGCTATCTCGCGCAGACCCTTCTCTATTTTCCGATCGCGTATTGGAAATCGGTCGCGCCCTGGTTGAACTGGATGGTCGAGGACGTTGCGCTGAAGTCGCTCCTCATCGTCTGCTTTCTCGGCGTCTACCGTGTGCTGATGAAGCCGCTGCGGCCGCGCGGCGGTTATGGGGGGTAGCGACCGCTCCCCGGACCTGAAAGCCGACGGGCTGGATCAGGGCCGTTCAAATCCCTTCGCTTCGACCCAAAGCGCTTCCATCTCCTCAAGGCTCGCCAGCCCGAGCCGGCCCTCTTCGGCGAGGCGCCTTTCGATGTGCCGGAATCGGCGCGAAAATTTTTGATTGGCGCGGCGCAGCGCCGCTTCCGGATCGACATTGAGGTGGCGGGAGAGATTGGCGATGACAAAGAGAAGATCGCCGAATTCATCTTCGATGCGATCAGCCTCGCCCGTATCGATGGCGGCGACCAGTTCCTCGGTCTCTTCAGTGATCTTTCCGAGGACATCGCGAGGATTTTTCCAGTCGAAACCGATACGCGCCGCGCGCTTTTGAAGCTTCACCGCGCGAGTAAGGCCGGGAAGGGCGACCGGCACGTCATCGAGCAGGCCCGACTTCCCTTTCGCCGCACGCTCGTCCGCCTTTTGCGCCTCCCAATGGCGGGTCTGTTCATCCGCGTCGCGCGCCGCGCCGTCGCCGAACACATGCGGATGCCGCACCCTCATCTTCTCGGTGATTGCGCGCGCAACGTCGTCGAAATCAAACGCCCCCTTCTCCTCCGCGATGCGGGCGTGAAAGACCGTCTGGAACAAAAGATCGCCCAGCTCGCCCTTGAGCTCCTCCAGATCGCCGCGTTCGATCGCGTCGGCGACCTCATAAGCCTCTTCAATCGTATACGGAGCGATCGAACGGAAATCCTGCTCAAGGTCCCAGGGGCAGCCGGTCCCGGGCGTCCGCAAGGCCGCCATCAACGCCAGAAGCTCGTCAATCGCGCTCGCCGCCGTCATCAGCCCGCCGCCCCCTGGAATGATCCTGCTCAGTTCAAGCCTTCCTATGGCGAAAATCAGCGCCCGCCGCCAGCTTCAGGGCGGATTTTCGCGAATTTCGCGGAAGCGGCCCTGCTTGCTGGCGCGTCAGGCGGGGTGGGGATAATAGGGGACGACCGAATCTCGCGGGAGAATTCCATGCCCATCAAGGAACAGAAATACATCTGGTCGAACGGCGAACTGACGCCGTGGGCCGACGCCAAGGTCCACGTGATGACCCATGCGCTTCATTATGCGACGGCGGTCTTTGAAGGCATGCGCGCCTATGAAACGAAGCATAAAGGGACCGTCATTTTCCGCAATTTCGATCATATCAAACGGCTTCACTATTCGGCGCGGGTCTATCGCCTGCCGCTGAAACATTCGATCGAAGAGCTGATGCAGGGCTGCAAGGACGTGGTCCGGGAAAACGGCCTCAAGTCCGCCTATATCCGCCCATTGGTCTTCCTCGGCTATGGCGAGATGGGCATTTCCGCCCCGCACGAAAAGTCCGAAACGATCATCGCCGCCTATCCATGGGGCGCCTATCTCGGCGAGGAAGGATTGAAGAACGGAGTTGACGCCTGCGTTTCGAGCTGGCGGCGCCTTGCGCCGGACACGATGCCGGCGGGCGCGAAGGCGGCCGGCAATTATCTCTCAAGCCGGTTGATCGCTCTCGAAGCGCGCGAGCGGGGCTTTGCGGAGGGCATCGGTCTTGATGCGGCGGGCCATGTGAGCGAGGGCGCGGGCGAAAATCTGTTTGTCGTGATGAACGGGCGGCTCATTACGCCGCCGGGGTCGGCGTCGATCCTGCTGGGAATCACCCGCGATTCGATCATCACGCTGGCCAAATCGCGCGGGTATGAAGTCGTCGAACAAAATCTCTCCCGCGAGATGCTATACGCAGCCGATGAAATGTTCATGGTCGGCACGGCGGTTGAAGTGACGCCGGTCAGGTCTGTCGATCGTCTGCCTGTCGGATCGGGCAAGAAACCAATCACTGAGGAAATCCAGAGCGCCTTCTTCGGTCTCTTCACGGGCGAAACCCGCGATGAATGGGGATGGCTCGATCCGATCAGCTAGGACCAGATCTTGCGAGGAACGGTGAACCTCCCGCTCTTGCTTTTCCTGCTGTTTGTCGGCGTGCCGATCCTCGAGATCGCCGCCTTCATCAAGATCGGCGGCTGGATCGGTTTGGCCCCGACGCTGCTCGGCTGCGTCGTGACGGCGGTGATCGGCGCCTTTCTGGTCCGGCTTCAGGGCTTCGGCGTTCTCAGAAATGCGCAGGCGGCGATCGCCCGCAATGAGCTGCCGGTCAGCGAAATCGCGCACGGCGTTTTCATTCTGATCGCCGGCGTCCTGCTGATGACGCCAGGCTATGTCACCGACGCCATGGGATTTCTGCTTCTCGTCCCGGCTGTTCGGTCGGCGGTCGCTCATGCGGCGATGGCTTATATGAAAGCGCACGCGAGAGTGCACGTCATGCGCTCCGCCGCGTGGAGCGAGGAGACGCGCAATGACGCGCCGGGCATGACGATCGAAGGCGAGGCCGTCGAAATCAAAGAGAGCGACTAGCGGTCGCTCCTGGCCGCTGCGCGCTTCCTGAGCGACAGCGCGTCGTCAACAACATGGAAGATGTAACTCTGTTCAACTACGCCGCCGAAGAGATAGGCGCGCGGACCCTTGGCGTAGATCGTCACGTCCTGTCCGCCGTGGGTTTCGGAACGTCCGGGCACGGCCGATTGTTGCCGGTAATTGAGGTCGGCGACCTCCGCGGCCGTCGGCTCATGCCGCACGCCCGGTTCCTTCTGACCAGCGAGAATGGCGCCTGGCCCGTTGGCGTAGCCGAGAGTCGTGTAGGTCTTTCCGTCGCCGGCGAGCGCAAATCCGTCCCGCTGGTTGTCGGCTTCCAGTGACGCCGTAACGAGGCCGAGAATGTCGTTGCCCTTGCGTGGATAGCCGGCGAAAGAGAGCGTATGACCGTGGTCGGCGGTGACGATGATGAGGGTGTCCTTGTCGCTTGTCATCTCGTCAGCGGCGGCGACCGCTTCGGAAAACATCTGCGCATCCCGCAACGCGCGCGCGGCGTTGCCGGCGTGGTGCGCGTGATCGACGCGCCCGGCCTCGACCATCAGGAAATATCCGTCCTTGTCCCGTCTGAGGATGTCGATCGCCTTTTTCGTCATCTCGACGAGAGACGGCTCGCCGGCCGCATCATTGTCGCGGTCGGCTTCATATTTCATCGCCGACGGTTCAAAGAGGCCCAGCAATTTCGGCGACGTTGAGGGATCGACTGCGTCAAATGCGTCCCGTTCCCAGACAAACGGGCGATTGTTTCCTTGCTTCATCCATTCGTCGGTCAGATTGCGGC
>CALKYG010000339.1 GCA_938003575.1 uncultured Alphaproteobacteria bacterium | reverse complement strand
AGATCTCGGTGACGGTGCCGACGGTCGAGCGCGGGTTGCGCGAGGTCGTCTTCTGTTCGATCGAGATGGCGGGCGACAGGCCCTCAATCTGGTCGACATCGGGCTTCTGCATCAGTTCGAGGAACTGGCGCGCATAGGCCGACAGGCTCTCGACATAGCGCCGCTGTCCCTCAGCGTAGATCGTATCGAAAGCCAGCGACGATTTCCCCGAGCCCGACAGGCCCGTCATGACGACGAGCCGGTCCCGCGGGATCTCCAGCGTGACGTTCTTCAGATTATGTTCGCGGGCGCCGACGACGCGGATCGTTTTCAAGGACATGGAACCGGATACGGATGTGAAATTCGGACGGATGAAAAGCGCGCCGACTTAATCGCAAATCAGCATTGACGGCAAGAACAAGATGTGAACATTTTGCCGCGAACGCCGGCGCAGGCGCCAGTTTCGCGTTTTGGGGAAAAGGATCCGGTCGCGTGCGCGCCGAATCCGACGACATAGGCCGCGCGCACGTTCCACTCGGGAGATTTTTATATGGCAGGCAGCGTCAACAAGGTCATTCTTATCGGCAATCTCGGCAAGGATCCGGAAGTGCGCAAAACCCAGGACGGAAAGTCGATCGTGACCTTTTCCGTCGCCACTTCAGAGACCTGGAAGGACCGGAACACCGGCGAAAGGCGCGAGAAAACCGAATGGCATCGCGTCGTTGTCTTCAGCGAGGGCCTTGCGCGCGTCGCCGAGCAATATCTCCGCAAGGGGTCGAAGGTTTACGTCGAGGGGCAGCTGCAGACGCGCAAGTGGACCGATCAGAGCGGGCAGGAAAAGTACACGACCGAGATCGTGCTTCAGGGTTTCAACTCGGCGCTGACGATGCTCGACGGCCGCCGCGACGGCGGCTCCGGCGATTTCGGCGGCGGGCGAGACGCGCTTCCGGCCGGCGGCGGTCAATCCTTCGAACTCGACGACGAAATTCCGTTTTGACGATCTCGTTTACGCGCGCGCTGCGATTCGAAATTGCGAATCAACGCGCGCGAAATGCGAATTTCGAATCAAAAATGCGCGCTTGAAGATGATTCGTGGTGCATTTTTGAAGCACTCGACGCGAAAAAATGCAAAAAAAACACAAATTCGACCCTGCACGGATGTTTCGCGCGCGTTTGCTTGCATACTTTTTTAGTAAATTGAATTAGGCTCCGAGCTTCCGTTAGCTACTCGGAGGAAAGACCATGGCGGTCAAACGTAAAGCTAAGAAGAAGGCGGCCAAGAAGACGGCTGCGAAGCGTACGACGAAGCGTAAGGCGACAAAGCGCAAGGCTGGCGCGAAGCGCAAAGCCACCAAGCGCAAGGCGACGAAGCGCAAGGCTGCGAAAGCGGCTGCTCCGGCCAAAAAGAAGCGCCGCAAGGCCCGCCGCAAGAAGAAAGCGGCCTAAGCTTTCTTTTAAGGCGTTATGTTGCGTCCCTGAACGCCGAAATGCTGCAAGGTTGAGTACGCAGCGTTCTTTTGAAGGGGCGATCGAAGCGGAAAACCGGAATAAGGCGACCGCGGAGATCTCAGGAAGTTCGCTTCCGCCCATTTCGCTCTTCAAGGGCGCAAATCTATTAAACCCGGCGCGAAAGCGCCGGGTTTTTTGTTGTTCGGCTCCACTTGTTTCGGAAATGCAATATGTTGATGACCGTGCGCCTCAGTCGATTTGTTTCGTGGATTTGCTCCATGATTCAGCGGACGAAGACGTGTCGGCGCCGCAATCGTTCACGGTGCGATCAGCACGGCTTCTCCGGTTAACAAGCGCTCGCCCTGCGCAGCGCTGTCGGCGCCGATCCGACGACATTCGATCTCCGGCCCGACGCGGATGTTGCGACAGTCTCTGCGGTGGTCTCGATCGGCATTTCGCAAATGCGAGATGCTTTCTGCCGTTTGCGCCGTGCAATTGATCCTCGCTCGCCGCGATAATAGCGTTCGCCTGTCTTGCAGGCGGACAAGCGGGGAGCTAAGGAGGCGAGAATGTTCCGGGCAAAGCGAAACGCTGTCATCGCGGCGGCGACGATCGGCCTTGGCGCGTGCGCGACGCCGCATGCGGACCAGGAAAATCTTGGTCCGGTCGAGTCTGGTCCGGGCTGGACGGCGCACGGCTATCTGACGCCCGGCATGAACGGCGATCCGGAAATCATCGGAACGTTCGCGAGCGAGCGCGAATGTCTCGAAGCGGTGGACGTCTGGATGTCGCGTCAGGTCGTCGGCAATCCTGTCAGCGGCGAATGCCTGCCGGTTGACCGGCGATGAGGGCGGGAAAGTCGGGCGAGATCGCCTCTGGCGGCGAACCGGCGACGGTTCTGATCAGTTCCGCCATCCCCGGAATCCTATAGTGACGAACGGTTGATCCCCGCGTCGGCGGGCATGGGCGGGCTCCGCATGCGCATCCTCATCCTCGGCGGTTATGGCTTTATCGGCGCGGAGATCCTACGCGCCTGCGCCGCTGCGGGGTTTGACTGCGCCGGTCTTGGCCGCAACGCGGAAACCGGCAAGCGACTGGTTCCGGAAGCGCGGTGGATCGGCGCTGACATGTCGGCGCTCGACAGCGCCGAAAAGTGGGCGCCGCATCTGGAAGAGGTCGATGCGATCGTGAACGCAGCGGGCGCGCTGCAGGACGGCGCGCGCGACGACCTTGAGGCGATCCACCATCGGTCGATCGCCGCACTCGTCGACGCGGCGGTGAAAACGAACGTCAGGACGTTCATTCAGATTTCAGCGCCGGGCGCCGCGCCGACGGCGTCGACCGCCTTCATGCGGACCAAGGCGGCCGGCGATGCGGCGGTGAAAGCGTCGTCCATAGACTGGATTATCCTGAGACCGGGGCTCGTCATCGGCCGCGGCGCCTATGGCGGCACAGCGATGCTCAGAATGCTTGCCGGATTTCCGCTGATGACGCCGCTCGTCGCCGCGTCGTCGCTGGTGCAGACCGTGTCGATTGACGATGTCGCGGCGGCCGTTGTTAAGGCCCTTTCCGGCGAGATTCCAATGCGACGCGACTTTGACCTTGTCGAAGACACGCCGCATACGCTGCGCGAGATCGTCCGCGGATTGCGGCGGCGCCTTGGATTCAGACCTGTGCGGCTTGAGCCTGATCTGCCCGACTGGGCGGCTTCTGTTTTTGCAGCCATGGCTGATCTGGCGGGATCATTCGGCTGGCGATCGCCTTTGCGCTCGACGGCGATGAAAGTCATTCGGGAGGGCGTGCTCGCCGATCCGGGGCCGTGGCGCGCGGCGACCGGGCGATCTCTGATGTCGCTGGACGAAACGCTTTCCCAGATTCCCGGAACCGCACAGGAGCGGCTTTACGCGCGGGCGCAGCTGGCGCTGCCGGTGATGATAGTGACGCTTGGCCTTTTCTGGATTGCATCCGGGCTCGTCGGGTGGGCGCAGATGGACAGGGCCTCGGCGTTGCTGCCGGCTTTCGATCCCCTTGCAGCGGGCGCCATGGTCGCCGCCGGAGCTGTCGTCGACGTGCTGCTCGGCGCGCTCATTCTCTTTCGCCGCACCTCGCGGTCGGGGGCCGCAGCTTCCGTCATCGTCGCATTGTTCTACCTGCTGATGGGATCGCTTCTTGCGCCGCACCTTTGGGCCGATCCGCTTGGGCCGCTCGTCAAGATTTTTCCGGCGCTGGCGCTCGGGATTGCCGTCGCGCTGATGCTGGAGGAGCGGTGATGAGCGCCTACATCATTCTCAAATGGCTGCATGTGATCGGCGCTGGCGTGCTGTTCGGAACGG
>CALKYG010000338.1 GCA_938003575.1 uncultured Alphaproteobacteria bacterium | reverse complement strand
ATAAGCGAGGAGGGCGCCCCAGGCGGCGATCCATGTCGCCTTGCCGCCTTGCCACCAGTGATTGGCGAGCGCGGAAAGGGCGAAGGCGAGGATCATCACCTTGGCGACGCCGAGGGATATGCGGAAAAGGCCGACGGCGATGTCGCCGGATTTCGGCGTGCGCTCAAGTTTCGCGGGGAGCTTGATTTCTTCATATTCGATGACCGGGCCGACCGCGAGGACCGGCGCGAAGAAGCCGTAATAAAGCATCTCAAGCGGGTTGAGCGGCCTTAAAAGATCGAGCCGGATTTTGATCAGGATGTCGAGCGCGCGAAACGTCGCGAAGGAAAGGCCGATCGGCGCGATGACGGGCGCCAGAACGTCGAGCGGGAAAAGCGCCGGCGCGCCGTGAAAGATCGCCTTGGCGAAGGTCTCCGTCGTCCAATTGACGAAGGGATCGGGCCAGAGCTTCCAGATGACCATCGGCGACAACGCCGTGAACATGATCAGCGCGGTTGCGATTTTCGACAGGGCGCTTTTCGACTTCGTCGCCGCGAGCATGCCGTGCTGCAGGCCCCATATGATCGCCCAGAAGCTGAGATAAAACGGCAGAAAGCGCGGCGCGACCGAGTAAACGAGATAAAGGCCGATGATGGTTGAGCCCGTCTGCAGCGCCGCCGCCCGGGGGATCGCAGCGCGCAGCAGCATGAGAAGCGGCGCGAGGATGATGAAGTCGGCGATGATCCCGAAATTCGCATTGCCGTTCATCGTGCGATCCGATCAGTCGGGGCGCTTGTCGATGAGATCGACATAGGCGGGTTTCGCCAGGGACGACGGAATGTCGAGCCGCCAGCGATTGCCGCCGCTCTCGATATCGCCGGCATGGGCGAAACCATGCTTTTCAAACAGATCGACGACAAGGCCGTTTTTCGGCGTCGGCAGGTAGACGGCGTTGACTGATTTTGCGCCCGCCGCAGCGGCGTCCGCCGCGATTTTCGCGAGCAGCGTCGTCTCGACGCCGCGCCCCAGCACGCGGCAGGACATCAGGAAATTGTCGATCGCCCAGCCGTTCTGTCCTTCCTCGATCATCGCAATGCCGACAAGGCCGTATTCGCCGAATTTGTCGGAGACCGACATGCAATAGAGGCGCTTGTTTTTTGCGGCGATGAACGCCTCGACGTCCTCTTGCGCGTAGCGCTTTGTCGCGACATTGAATTGGTTCGTCTTGTTGATGAGCTGCGTGACGCGCGCAAGGTCGGCTTTGTCGGGGGGATAGATATAGACCTTGAGGCCGAGCTGGGCGAGGAAATCTTCCTCCGTCAGCTGTTGCGCCAGCGAGCGGCGGTCAAGCTCGCCCTGCATGCGCTCAACACGCTTCTTGTCATCCTCGGTGATCACGAGCCGGTCCCAGAGATGGGCGTGCGCGCGCAGAAGGGCGGGAAGCTCGCTGAGTTCCTTCGGCGCCTGAAGGCAGGTCACCTGCGGCGTATGGGATTGCACTTCGGAAATCTCGAACGGGTTGTCGTCGATGAAGACCAGCGCATCGAGCCCGATATTAAGCTCGGCCGCGATCTCTTTGAGGTTTTCCGATTTCGGCCGCCAGTTGATCTTCGCGACGGAGATGTCCTTGCGGCGCAGGATCATGCCGTCATGGCTGTCGAAGACCGGCCAGACATCGTCCGGATTGTTTTTGGTTGAAAGCGCGAGGAAGACGCCGGCGTCGCGCAGGGTTTTCGCCTGACGCTGGAACTCGCGGAAAGCGGAACCGGGAAAGTCTTCGCCGATCTGGATGCCGCCGATTCCATCCTCGCCGACAACCCCGCCCCACAGCGTGTTGTCGCAGTCGAGCACGAGGCATTTTTTCGCCTCGAAAGTTCGCGCGCGAATGATGCGCGCGAGAAAGAACCCGGCTCGTAGGTAAAACGCCTCGGCGTAGGGTTGACGATAAAGAAGCCTTTTTCGTTCATCGCGGGCGGCCGGGCCAAGTTCGGCGAGGATCGCTTCCATGTCGATGAAGAAGAAGCGGTCGAGTGCGCCGAAGCGTTCAAGGAGACGGGCCGTCGCTCGATGCCATACGCCGAGTGCGGGTTCGGGATGCGCAAAGCGCGCAAGGCCGAAGGTGACAGCGTCGGGGCGCGGCGGCATCGAGCAGACGATTGTGCCTTCAAACGACGATTGCAGCCGGCCGATCGCGTCAAGGATCATCGTTGCGGCGGCGTCGAGCGCGTCAGCGTCGCTAGCGGGAGCAAGATCTTCGAGGCGGAATGCGATGAAAATGACGTCCGGCGATCCGCCAAACGCCGCCTTTGGGTTGAGGCAGGTTTGCACGACCTGATTGTAGTCGGCGTTCCTGATCTCTGGCGCCTTGTATTTCTCGTCAACAAGAGCGGCCCCCAGGAAGGGAATGATCGGATCGATCGTGAAGCTCGCGCTGAGCCCGATCCTGATATCGGCGTCAGCGTTCGGTCTGGCGCGAAGATGGTCCCGCCATCGCTTTTTGACGCCGACGACGTCCATCGCTGTCCTCCCGGCGGCGGCCGCTCCCGTCAGATTGCGACGCCCTTTTCAGTCAGCACCTTCCGGACGATGCCGATCGACCGCATTTTCATGATCTCCGCCGTCGACAGGGTCACGTCAAAGGTCTCCTCAATAGCCGCAACAAGGCGCATGGCGGCGAGGCTGTCCCATTGTTCGGTGTTGTCCGGATTGGTTTCGTCATTGAGGCTCGCCGCGTCCACCATCAATTCGTCAGCGAACAGCTCAATCAGTCGGTCGGTCATCGGTCGTCCTTGAGATACAGTCAACAATAGCGAGAGCCGGCGCGGCCGACCGCACCCTTCGAGGTCGCAAGGCGTGTTACCAGCAACCGAATTTGGGTCAAGTGCGCTGCGGACCGGCGCAGAAACAGGGCGCGCCGGAGAGGCTCCGGGACTGCTTGTGACCGGGGGTGGATCGGGCTAAACCGCCAAGCCAAAAGGACAACGAGCAGGAATGCCGCGTATCTCATTGAAAACGTATGGTTTTAGGGCGGCAACCCTGCTCTGGAGCAGAAAGATTGCGGTCTTGACGCTGGCGCTCCTGGCCGGGGCCGGACTGGCGATCGACGCACTTTCCCATTTCGCATCTGTCCCAATGGCGATCATTGCGCTGCTCGTTCCGCCGGCCGCCGTCGTAGCGGCGATAGGCGTCGCCGGCGCTGTTCTGAAAATCGAGTCGAAAATCGCCGCTCTTCAATCGCTCATTGAGGCCGGCGCCGCCATCGACCGGGGATTTGCCGAAAAGATCTCGGAACTGCGGAGCAGCAACGCCGGTCTTCGATTCGTGGTTGAAGAGCGCACGAACGAATTGGCGGTCGAGCAGGCGCGCCTTGGAAAGATCCTGGACGCTCATACGAGGCGGATCGAAAAAGAATTTCAGACGCTCGAGAAACTGGCGCTGCGGGAGCGCGAGACGATTAAGAGCGTCGCTGCGCTTCGGGAAGAGATCGCCGATGCGAAGCGCCGCGCCCGCGACGCGGAAGGAAAAGCCGTCGAGTTCCTGAACCAGTTCAAGAAGGTTGATGAAAAGCTCGCTTCAAAAGCGCCTGCGCACAAGCTCGACGAGCTTGCTTTGACGTCCCTGGCGGCGACAGATGAGCTTCGCCGGATAAGCGCTCAGCTGCAGGGCCACCATGTGCATGACCGCTATCTTTCGAAACAGGATGTCGAAAGATTAAGGTCGGAATGGGCGGCGCCCTTCGGCGGAACGCATTCCGCCGCGACCATCAATTATATCGCTTCGCGCATACGTTCGATCGAGAATGGATGCTCGGGCCGTCTCGCGACCGCAAGCCAAACCATGATAGCGCGCATCCTTGCGGCGCAATCCACCCCCGGCCCAGACCTCAGGATCCTTGAAAT
>CALKYG010000337.1 GCA_938003575.1 uncultured Alphaproteobacteria bacterium | reverse complement strand
GATGTTGACGCCCTTGATCGCGCCGTCATTGAGATCGAAGCCGCCCTTGCCGTCGAAGGATTGCATGATCGCCTCCTGGGAGGCCCCTGTCGCGTTGAATTCGATGTTGAAGCCGCCAAGCCCGAGCAGTTTGTCCATCTTCATGAGATCGATCGTGAAAGGCTGCGCCTCGACCGCATTCATCGAAAACTTGCCGGCGATCGCCGGAACCGCCTTCGTTGCGTCGACGACGATGGTTCCCGAACCGCCGCCGCCGTAGAACCCGAGTTGAGGAATGGAAGCCGTCAATCGTCCGCTGGCGATCTTGAGATTCATTCGCGAGTCGCCGGCCTCGATTTCATTGAGGAAGACCTTGCCGGCGCTGATGTCGAGATTGGCGTCCATGTTGCGAAGGCTGGAGAAATCCATCTTCGCTTTGGACCATGCCGGAAAGCCCTCTGAACTTACGGCGGGCGGGGGCATGTAGGGGCGCAGGTCCAGCGATTCCGTCACCAGCGCGCCGGTCGCCTTCGGACGGACCCCGGACCAGTCAAGCGTGAGATCGCCGTCTGCGTCGATGGCGTCGAAAAGGATATTGGCGGAAGAGAGCGTGATCGATTTCTGCGAGCCGTCGGCCTTGCCGGCGACAACGAGCCTGTCAAAGCCCGGCGCATCTTCAAGCTTGATGTCGAACAGCGAAGCAAGCGCCGGAAGATCCGGCGCGTCGAGGCGGACCGGACCTGAAAAACCGAATGTCTCGCCTCCCGCGAGCTTAAGGTCTGCGCCGATTGTCGCTTCGCCGACCTTCGCGTCAAGTTTCATGTTCGCGTCCTTCTTCGCGACCATGTCCGCAAGGCTTGTAAGCACGAGATTGATCGTCGACGGCGCGCCCTGGAATGTCATGGAGCCTTCGACTTCGAGCGGCTCAGCAAGACTCGCAAGATGCGCCGTCGCGTCGATATTCTCGATTGAATAGGTTTTCTTCGCCGCCGCATCGGCATAGATCGCGCGGCCGTCGATGAATCGAATGTCGCCGAGACTGAGCTGGTTTGCAGGGCTTTCAGCGTCGCCCTGGGCCGGCGCGCCGCCCGCGGCGAGATTCCAGTTGACGTCGCCGTTCGCCGCCTTTTGCAAATTGAGATCAGGATTCGTCAGAACGAAGCGGGAAATTTCGACGCGCTTGGCGAACAACGGGCGAAGTCTGACGCCGATATCCGCGCGCTCAACGCGGGCGAGGTGATCGCCGTCGAACCCCGGCGCATTCGCGATGACGAGATTGTTGACCGCAAAAGCGGGATTTGGAAGCACCTTGAACGAAAGATCGTCGCCGAGCGTCACTTGCCGCCCGATCGCTTTCGTCGCCGCCGCCTCCAATTGCGCCTTGTACGCTTCCGCCGGGATGAGATTAGGCGCAAGCACGACGATGCCGGCAAGGAGGATAACAAGTGCGATGATCGCGGCGATGAAGCGGCCCATTGGCGACAGTCCTTTGCAAGTGCGAAAATTTAAGCGGAATTCGGCGGCGATTTCCACCACGGCGAATGATGAAACCCCTGTAAATTTGCAGCCGCGAGCGTTCCTTGCGCCGAGCGACGGACCCTGCCCGCCGGTCCGAATTAACGGTTTTGTATGAGTTTTATCATTCAATAACCATTTAACAGGCTGGAGAGTTGGAGGCATCCGTGCGGAGCGGCGCAATTCTGTTGACGGCAGTCTTTTTCGTCGCTGCGGCGGATCCCGCCTATGCCTATATCGACCCGGGATCGGGCAGCGCGCTGGCGACCGTGGTGATCGGCTTTTTTGCGGCGATCGGCTATACGCTGCGCAAGTCGTTCTACCGGGTGAAGGACGCAGTCTCCGGGCTCTTTAACAAGCATCAGGCGAAATGAACGGTGCGGCGCTGCGCGGCCGGCAGACGGCGCCTGTTGAAATCGCGCCGGATCCCGGCTCGTTCCGCGATCGCAGCAACCGCGTCTATCGCGCCGGCGACAGGATCTATCGAGGCGTCAGCGAAACCGCGATCCGCAATTATCGCGCGCTCAGCAAGACTGAATTCTATAAATCGCTTGCAAGCGAAGGAAAGATAGTCGGCACGTCCGAAACGGACCCCGGCGAGGCGCAGCGCTTTGGCGCGCTTGCGCGCTGGCCGGCCGCGCTCACACATGAAACGGCGCCGTTCATTTCCTATCCCTATGAATGGTCGTTCGGCATGTTGAAGGACGCGGCGCTCCTTCATCTCGAAATATTGAAACGCGCGATACCGGATGGATGGATCCTGAAAGATTCAAGCGCGTACAACATTCAGTTCTTCGGCGCGCGTCCGGTCTTCATCGACATACCTTCGTTCGAGCCTTACCGAACGGGCGAACCCTGGGCCGGATACCGCCAGTTCTGCATGATGTTCCTCTATCCTCTCATGCTGAAATCCTATCTCGGCGTCGATTTCGGACCGATGATGCGCGCCCATATGGACGGGATCGATCCTTCGCTCGCCAACAAGCTTCTCGGACGCCCGGCGCGTTTCAGGAAGGGCGTGCTAAGTCATGTCGTCCTGCACGCCAAACTTCAGGAGCGCGCCGCGGCGCGTGATCTCGACGAGGCGCGGCGCCTCACGGAAGGAGCGGGAGGATCGCCCGAGGCGCGCGGCGGCGCCCGCCACTCGCTTGCAATGGTTCTTGGGATCATCGAGGGACTGGAAGCGATCGTCAAATCGATGAAATCCCCGGATGAGCGCACGGTCTGGGGCGATTACCACGCCGACCACAGCTATTCTGACGCCTCGCACGAGAAGAAGAAGCGGTTCGTCGAATCCGCCGCAGCAGGCGGAAATTACCGCACGATTTGGGATATAGGCTGCAATACCGGCCTCTTTTCGCGCCTGTGCGAGAAACACTGCGAGCAGGTCGTTTCAATCGACGGCGATCCGGCGGCGATCGACCAGCTTTACCGGATCGAAAAGGCGGAAGGCTCAGGCAAGATCCTGCCGCTAATCGTCGATTTCTCCAACGCCTCGCCAAACCAGGGCTGGCGCGGGGCGGAAAGAAAATCACTTGAAAACCGCGGGAGACCCGACCTCATCCTCTGTCTTGCGCTCATCCATCACATTGTCATCTCCGCCAACATTCCGATGAGCGAATTCATTGACTGGCTGGCGGAACTCGGCGGCGACGCAGTGATCGAATTCGTCACGATGAAGGATGCGATGGTCCAGATGCTGCTGCGGAACAGGGTGAATCAGTATGAGGACTACACGGCGGAGGAATTCGAACGCCTCGCATCTGCGCATTACGAGATCGCCGCCAGCGAAGAGCTGAAAGGCGGGTCCCGGAAGATCTATTATCTGCGCCGCCGGTAAATGGAATTCCTGAGCGCGATCCTGGAGCCCCTGCGCTACATCCTCGGGCGTTTGCTTGAGGCGATCAACAGCATCGTCGGGAATTACGGGGCGTCGATCATATTGCTCGCGATCGCCGTCTCCGTGCTTTTAAGTCCTGTCGTTGCGCTCGCGCGCCGGATCGAAGCGCGTGACAAGGAGCGTCTTCAGGCCATGGCGCCGGCTGTTCTGGACGCGAAAGCGAAATTCACGGGCCGGGAGCGGTTCGAGGCGATAGATGCAATCTATGCCGCGCACGGGTATCATCCGATCCAGTCGGTGGGGTCCGTTCTGCCGCTGCTTGTCCAGTTGCCCTTCTTGCTGGCGGCGTTGCTTCTTCTTGTCGACCATGAACCGCTCAGGGAGCAGGGGTTCTTGTTTGTCCGCAACCTCGCCGAGCCTGACGGCCTCCTCATGATCGGACCCGTTTCGGTTAACCTCATTCCGCTTGCGATGACTGCGGTGACGCTCGCCGAGTCCGAGATCCGCCCGGAAGCGACAGCCGGCGCAAAGATGCAATTCCGGTTCGTTGCGGGGGTTCTTCTCATTCTTGTTTACGGATTTCCGGCCGCCGTGTGTCTTTATTGGCTTGCCGCGAACACTGTGTCGCTCGCCCGTTCCGCCTGGCGTAGACGAACGCTCGCGCGGTTGGTCTGAACAGGTCCGGCGTTCGACAAAGCTGGCTCAATTTCAATCAAGTATTTCAATTGGCTGCGGCGCTTTCCTGTCTTCGGCGACAATAAGGCCGGTTCCCTGTAAGATAAATTGGCGATCCGGCGTTTACGACGCGCGGGCGGCGGGGACGGAGGGGACTGTGAAATCGGTCGGATCGGCGTTTCTCGGCGCGGCGGCCCTGCTCCTTGCGGCGGAGGCGGCCGCGAGACCGGCGCCGTCATTGGAGCCTGCTATCCACTCGGGGCCCGCGAGCCGCGCGACGTTGTCGGATCCGGCCTCGATCGAACCGTTCCTCGACGGTTATGTCGCGGCGGCGATGGCGGACCAGTATCCGCCGGGCATGATGGTTGCGGTGGCAACTCGAGACGCCGTCTTCGTCAAGGCCTACGGCATGGCGAATGTCGAGACCGGAACGAAGGCGACGCCCGAAACGCTCTTTCGCATCGCCTCGATTTCAAAGACCTTTGTCTGGACGGCGGTGATGATGCTCGCAGACGAGGGCAAGCTCGACCTCGACGCCGACGTCAACCTGTATCTGAAAACGATCAAGGTGAAGGAGCGCTTCGGCGCCCCCGTCACGCTCAATCATCTGATGGCGCATCGTCCCGGGTTTGAGGACACACTCGGCGACTTTTTTCAGGGCGGCAAAAACCGGACAGCAGAGGAAGCGCTCGCCAGGACCGCGCCGGCGCGCGTCGCTCCGCCCGGAGAACGGACCTCCTATTCGAATTGGGGGGCAAATCTCGCCGCTCAGGTTGTCGCTGACGTGACAGGGGAGCCTTTTGACAAATTCGTGCGGATCAGAATTCTCGAACCGTTGGCGATGTCGTCGACGGTCTTGCACGACCCCGCCTCGATTTCCGGAACGCCGCTTAACGACCCGGCGCTTGATGCAAGACTTGCCTCGCCCCACAAGCTTGAAGGAGGCGCGCCTAAAGTGCTGGCGCACGACAGGTTCGATCCTCTTCACGCCGCCGGCGCGATGGCGCTCGATGCGCATGATGCGGGGCGCTGGCTTCAGTTCCTGCTCAACGACGCTGTTGTTGACGGCGTTCGGCATCTTTCGCCGCAAGCCTTCACGCAAATGCGCATTCGCGCTTTCGCAGACCGCACCGGAGCGCCGGACTTTGCGCACGGATTCATGGAGACCGAGATCGCCGGCCGCGGCACGTTCGGTCATGGCGGCACGTTGACCGGATTCATCGCCGACATGACGATCATGCCGTCTCTCGGCGTCGGCGTTTTCGTCGCCGTCAACGGCGCGGAACGTCCGCGCCTTCCCGATCTCGTCAGCCGCGCGGCGATTGAACAGTTTGCCGGATCTTCTGATACGTGGCCGTCGGAGTGGCGCGTCAGGGCCAGCGACGAAATAATCAGGAAGGCGAAATCAGTTGCGGGAACCTATCTCGCCGCCCGCCGCGTCGAATCGAGATTCGAAAAGATTGCAGCACTCGGTTCCGAACTGCGGGTGACGGCGAAGGATGACGGCTCGCTTGTCGTGACGGCGCGCGGCGTCGAGAAACGCTATTATCCGCTCGAAGAGGATTTGTGGAGCGATCGTTCTCGCGACAGACTGTTCGTGTATCGCAATGACGATGGGACCGTGAAGAGGTTTTCGTTCAACATGGGAACGGACTCGGCTGAACCCGTTTCGTTCTTTCAGTCGACGGACGGGTTGAATGCGGCTCTTGGCGTCATTGCGCTGTTCTCTTTGCTCGCCATTGTCGGCGCGTGGCGCCGTCAGGGCCGCGATGTTGAAACGACGCTGCTCGGCAAATGGCTCGCGCTGGCGCATGTCGTCGCGGCTCTCATCTGGATTGCGCTCATCGCCGCCGCCGTCTCGGCGACCGCCGCCCTGTCGACGAAGGATCTGCCCGACCTGCAGGCGGTGGGCTGGCCGCCGGCGCCGCTTGTCGTTCTGCGGGCCGCCGCGCATGCGGCTGCAATTGCAGCACTGTTCGCCGCGATAGGCGTTGCGCCCGCGATGACCCGGTCCGGCTGGTCGATCTGGCGCAAGGGGCACTATCTGCTTTTCACCGCCGCGGGCTTGTGTGCTGCCTACGAACTCTTGGTCTGGCGTCTAATTCTCGCGTCCGCGAGCGGGTGACCGCCGCGCCTCACGATTCGCCGCGGGTAAAGCCGGCCATCCCGGACATTGCCTCCAAGGTGGAGAACGGTTACAGAACAATTCTGTATTACCTCTAAAAAACAAAATGATAACACGGCTTGCCAATTGAGAACAAAAGCGGTACAAAGCCGCCATTGACGGGGCATGTCCCGTCGGGCACGGAGGCGGCGATGACGAAACCCGGATTGCGGTTGGTGGAGGCGGACGGCGTGGACAGGAAAAAGGCCCTAGAGGCGGCGATCTCTCAGATCGACAAGGCGTTCGGCAAGGGCTCCTTGATGCGCCTCGGCGATCGCGAGGTCGTGCAGATTGAGGCGATCTCGACCGGGTCTTTGGGCCTCGACATCGCACTCGGCATCGGCGGGCTGCCCAAGGGCCGCATCGTCGAAATCTACGGGCCGGAAAGCTCCGGCAAGACGACGCTCGCGCTGCAGGTCGCGGCCGAGGCGCAGAAAAAGGGCGGGGTCGCCGCCTTTGTCGACGCTGAACATGCGCTCGATCCGATTTATGCGCAAAAGCTCGGCGTCAATCTCGACGAACTCCTGATCTCACAGCCGGACGCCGGCGAACAGGCGCTCGAAATCGCCGACACGCTGGTGCGGTCGGGAGCGATCGACGTCCTGATCATCGATTCCGTCGCCGCGCTGACGCCGCGGGCCGAACTCGAAGGCGAGATGGGCGACAGCCTGCCGGGCCTTCAGGCCCGCCTGATGAGCCAGG
>CALKYG010000336.1 GCA_938003575.1 uncultured Alphaproteobacteria bacterium | reverse complement strand
GTGGCTTGAAGATTCAAACGGCGGCAAATCCTTTCTTTTCGGCAAGGGCGGAGCGGAGCAAGCTGCGCGCGACATGGGTGCGCCGTTCCTTGGCGCTTTGCCAATCTATCCGGATGTCCGCATTGCGTCTGACGAAGGAATTCCGATTGCCGCGCGCAACCCCGAATCGCCGGCCTCGACGGCGTTCAATGCGATCGCCGCGAGGATTTCCGGCTCGCTCAGGGATTAGCCGCTGCGCTGGCGACGCGCGTATCCTGGATGATGCGCCAGCGCCCGTCGACATGCTTCATGACGAGCGTCATGACGCCTTCCCTTTTCACCTCGGCAGCGTCCAGCGCGTAGCGGCCGATGACAGTCGCCGCGTCGCTGGACGCGAGGCTGACTTCTTCCACCTCAAACGAAAGTCGTCCCATCTGCGAACGGGCGGCGATTTCCGCCTCATAGGCTTTGCGCACCTCGCGCCATCCGGTCGTTACGACGCCGTCTTTCACCATCAGCAATTCCGCCGTATTGGCATACCCGTTCATGAACGAGTCGAGGTTGCCTTCATTCCATGCAGCCGCGTTTGCGGCGAGGACTCCGCGAATGACGTCATCCGCCGGCCGGGCGGGCAGGCGATCGCGCTCGGACGCCACAGTCGCCTTCGCGGGATCCGTGTCGGATTCCGGTTCGACTGAAGAATCAATAATATCATCAATCATCGGCTTTGCGCCGACGAGGCGGCCGGCGCCGGTTGTCTTCGGCGGGCGCGGCGCCCTGTAGGCGCTCGGCTGCGCATCGGCTGCAAGCTGAACGGGTTCAGCGGGCGTTGGCCGCGCCGAAGGTTCAACCTTGCGCTCATGTCCCGCGGCGGCGGGCTGCGGGACCGTCTCGGCGAACGGCTGCGTATCCGGCTCAGCGGCGGCCGCTTCCGCGATCAGCGGCTCTTCATCCGCAAGCGGATCTTCGGCGGCGGCGCCGGCAGCCTTTTCCAATTGAATGTTTAGCGGCGCATCGAGACCGTCGACGTCCGCTCCTTCGCCGCCCGCAAGAGACGCTTCAACCGAACGGGAGGCCTCTGTCGAACAATCGAATCCTTCAGAAATCAGCGTTGCAGCGAGCTCGGCGGCCCGCGCCCGGCAGAAATCCTTGTCGACATTTGCATTGTAAAGAACGGCGGCGTCGGACCCGGCATCGCGATAATAGACGACATCACAGGCTATGCCGACCGAACCAGGCGAAACCACCTCGATGTGCCGCACGTCGGTCCCTTTGCGGCAGGTCTCCGCACGCACAGTCTCAGCGCTTGCGTTCGTCGCGATTGTCAGCCCTGCCGTCAGCAGGACAGCGGCCCTCATGGCCCCCTCCATGTCGAAATCGGCGCTTCACCGGCGCTCCTGCGCCGACGGCGGCCTTCTCTATTGTCGCAATTCTATTGTAAACGCGCGTTTACGGACAACCAAAGCTTTTTACGCGTCGTCAGGGCGCAAATCACCCGGCGAATCAGCGGGTTCCAAGCGATCAAGAATGAAAAATCTGCAATCGTGCTCGTTCCGCGCCGAGCGCGAGGCGGCGCCCGTCCAACGCCTCCGCCATTCGGCCGGATCAAGCGGCGGAAAATAGACGTCGCCTTCAACGTCGGCGTCGACTTCCGTCAAATAGATCCGATCGCATCGGGGCAATATTTTCCGGTAGATGTCTGCGCCCCCGATGATGAAAACCTCGTCAACGCCGAGGCCCGCCGCTTCGCTCTCCGCAATTTCGATCGCTTCCTCGAGACTTCGAGCTGCAATGACGCCCTCCCGGCCCGGCATTTTGCGGCTGACGACAATGTTCGCGCGATCAGGCAGCGGCTTTCCAATGCTGTCGAAGGTCTTGCGGCCCATGACGACCGGATGGCCGGTCGTTGTTTCCTTGAACCGCTTCAAATCGTCGGAAATTCTCCACGCCAGCCCGCCGCCGCGTCCGATCACGCCGTTTCGCGCGACCGCGACAATGATCGACAGCCGCATCAGGCGCCGTCCGCAAGGGTTGAGAGTGCGTCGCCGGCGAGCCTGTACACGGTCCACTCGTCCATCGGCGCGGCGCCGAGCGAGCGGTAAAAGGCGATAGCGGGCGCATTCCAGTCGAGAACCGACCATTCAAGGCGTCCGCAATCATTCTCAATTGCGATGCGCGCCAGCCGTGAGAGAAGAGCCTTGCCGATCCCTTTTCCGCGATGAGACTGACGAACGAAAAGATCTTCAAGATAGACGCCGTGCTTGCCGACGAAAGTCGAGAAATTGTAGAAATAAAGCGCGAAGGCGCAAGGCGCGCCGTCCCATTCCGCAATCAGCGCGAACGCTTTGGGATTCTCGCAGAAGAGCGCACGCTCGATATGCGTCTCGCTCGCAACAACGCTGTCGGCCAGCTTTTCGTATTCGGCGAGTTCGCGGATAAAGCCCAGAATAAGGGCCGCGTCGCTCCTAACGGCGTGGCGAATTGTCAACGTCATACGGCGATCGGCGCCCTTATCGCCGGATCGGCGACATAATCGCGGATCTCAATATCCTCATACCTGAAATCAAAGATGGACTTGACCTCCGGATTCAGTTCGAGCCTCGGCAGTTTTCCCGGCTTTCGCGTCAGCTGAAGCCGCGCCTGTTCAAAATGATTGTGATAAAGATGCGCGTCGCCGAGCGTGTGAATGAATTCACCCGGAGTCAACCCGACCGTTTGCGCCGTCATGTGGGTGAGAAGGGCGTAGGACGCGATATTGAAAGGGACGCCGAGAAAAATATCCGCCGAGCGCTGATACAACTGACAGGACAACCGCCCGTTCGACACGAAGAATTGAAACAGACAATGACAGGGCGGAAGGGCCATGTCCGCTATTTCGGCCGGGTTCCATGCGCTGACGACGAGGCGCCGCGACGACGGATTGCGTTTCAACTCATCAATGACCCAGGATAGCTGGTCGATCACCCTGCCGTCGCCCGCCGGCCACGAACGCCACTGGCGGCCGTAAACCGGCCCGAGTTCGCCGTTCTCATCCGCCCATTCGTCCCATATCGTCACGCCGTGCTTATTCAGGTAGGCGGTATTGGTGTCGCCCGCGATGAACCACAAAAGCTCATGGATGATCGACTTCACGTGCAGCTTTTTCGTCGTCAAAAGGGGAAACCCCTCCCCGAGATCAAACCGCATCTGGTGGCCGAAAACAGAGCGGGCGCCCGTGCCGGTGCGTTCGGCGCGGTCATCGCCTTCGTTGAGAGCCCGCTCCAACAGGGCGTGATATTGCTTCATCGCTGTGCGAATCTCCTTTCGCCGCTGAAAGATACCGCCTTCGTCTCCGGCTGTCGCGTATCGGCGTTTTTTCCCCGGTATGCTAGCCTCGGACGCGAGGGACAGGGGAATGACGGATAAAGCGGCAAAACAAGACGGCATTTCGCTCGCGGAGAGCGGTCGAGGACTGGGCTTTTTGAGCCTCTTCGTCGGTCTTGCGACCGGCGGCGCCGTCTATTGGATAACAACCCGCTGGATTGACGCGTCAACCCCCTCGCCTCTCTCGGTCACGGTCCTGCAATCCGTCGTAGTCTTTTCGGCGGGCTGGCTTCTTCTTTCCGAACGCAATGATTTCGTGCGGCCGATCATCCCCTCCGCGGCGATCGCTGCGCTTCTGGCCGGACCGACATGGTTCATGACCGCCGCTGATCAGAGCAGCCGGCACGACCTCGAATCGTTTCCCTTCATTTTCTGGTTTTTCATTTCAGCGCCGCTGGCAGGGTACTTGTCGCTGGCGCTCGCAAAATCCGTCCTTGAGACCGGCGCGCCGCCAAAATACCGATCGGTCTACTTTCACGGGTTGACGCTGCCGCTGATCGCCGGCGGCGCGAATATCTTTGCGGGGCTTTCACTCATTCTTCTGTTCGCTTGGGCGGCGCTTTTGAAGCAGATGGACGTCAAGTTCTTTTCAGAGCTCTTCGATGAGCCCTGGTTCATCCTGCCATTCCTTGGCGCCGTCGGCGGATTGTCGATCGCCATGATCCGCGGTCAGCAAGCGGTGCTCGGCGCATTGCGCTTCATGCTGCTGCTGTTTTCACGAATCGCCATGCCGATCATGGCGATCTTTTCGATTACATTTGCGATTGCGCTGGCAGCCAACGGGCCCGGCGCCGTTCTCGATTCCGATTTCTTCTTTGGAAGGCCCGGCGCGGTTGTTTTATTCCTGGCTTTCGCCGGCATGCTCATTTTCAACGGCGTTTATCAGAACGGGGAAATGTCGCCGCCGCCGGCCTGGCTGCGTGTTTCTACGATAGCGGCCATCGCGCTTTTTCCCGTCTATACGGGGCTATCCGCATACAGCCTTGTCCAGCGGATTGGCGAATATGGATTGACGCCGGCCAGAATCGGCGGCGCCGCCATGACGTTTCTCGCCTTCTCGTACAGCGTCGTCCTCCTCGTCGGACTGCTTTCAGAAGCCAACTGGCGTGCGGCCCGCTGGATGCCGCCGGTCGCCCCGTGCAACACCGCCATGGCTGCTTTATGGATTGTGGTCCTGCTGGGCCTATCGTCGCCGCTCTTCAATCCGTGGAGAATGAGCGCGGAGAGTCAGGAGCGGCTGTTGCTGGCCGGAAAGACAAGCGCCGCCGACTTCGATTACGGCTATCTTCGATTCCGGCTCGGCGCCTATGGAGAGGCCGCCCTCAACCGGATCGAAAACGCCGACGCGCATCCGAACTCTGCGCAATTCAGGGCAGGCGTCGACCGGGCCCGGCGCGCGTTGAGCTATTGGGAATATCAAAATCGGGACCTGGTTTCGCCTGACGAGCAATCTCGGGTTCCGCAGGACGACGGATCAGACGCTGAGGGCTCCCCGCCGGGCCCGCTTGACCTGGAGCTGAATCCTCAGGACGCCCCGGACAGGACCTAGATCGCTATTCCCCGACCGGTTCCTGCTCGGGTTCCTTGTCTTTTTTGGGCTTGTCGTCGCGCCGTTTAATCTTCCGGTTCGGGCCGTGATAATCCTCAACGCCTTCCGAGAGCGCATAACACGCAAGCCTCACCGATCGCGGAATATCGACCTTGTCGCCGTCCCGTTCGCCTTTTTCGTAATACTGGATCATTCGGCGCTTGAGGCCCAAGGCGTGCGCTGCTTCCCTCTGGGAGAGCTTCAACGCCTTTCGCCATTTCCTGAAATCGCCAGGTTCCATATCCGCACCCCGCCCCTGCGCCCTTGATGGCGCACCGGTTGCACTAGCCGTCAAATATTACAGGGATTTGACAATTTTGGCCTGAATTGTCGTTATCCCTTCAAAAATCGGGATTTTGTCCCTAAGTTCATGGGGCCGGCTTGCCGGCTATGGCGATAAACGGCCCGTGCAATAAGCGGATCGGACCCGGGGGCGGTACCCGGCGGCTCCACCAAAACCCCTGTTTTCCGGGGGTTTCGGCGGGGCCGAAACAGGATCGACGGACGTGTAAAGACGACGCTTTCGCCCGGATGGTCTCCGTTATTG
>CALKYG010000335.1 GCA_938003575.1 uncultured Alphaproteobacteria bacterium | reverse complement strand
CGGACAAATATCGAAAGTCCGGACCCCGATCGGGTGCTTGACGGCGACTTAGACGCCTTTATGGCGGCGTCTCTCGCCCAGCGAGTCGCCGGCGACCAATCGACTGGATGAGGGAAACGCCCGAATTTACCGAAGCGGCGATCGGGATTGATTAAGGAACGAAGGGGCTTCGTTGGCCGGAGAACGAGATCCCGGCTCTTCTCCGCTTTGGCTTGACGCGACCGGCCGGGGCGCGGGCCCGCCCAGCGGACGCGACTTGCGAAAATCGCTGGCGGCGGCCTCTGAAAGTGGATCGTCCGAATGCCTGCAGTTGCCTTCAAAATGTGCGCCGCTTTCAACGGATAACGAACTGTGCAGGATGTCGCCGAGAATGTGCGCAGTCGCCGCCAGTGCAACCTGCTTGGCTCTGATTCCGCCTTCAACGCGTCCGCGTACGATTACGCTTTCACAAATGATCTCGCCCTTTACGGAAGCTTTTTCTCCGACGATCAGCATCGAAGACTTTATGTCGCCCTCAAGCGCGCCGTCCAACTGGACTTCACCTCCGGAGTTGATGTTGCCGCGCATGACCACATCAGCCGAAATAATTGAGGGAACGCCGGCCGCTTTCATCGAACTGGACCTTTTTGATTGAGCTGCAACGGGGTTCGAGGCGGATGCGCTTATCTCCGGCGTCGGCGATTTCGCCCGTTCATCCGAACCGGGTTTTTGCTTAGCTTTCGAAAACATATCTGCCAGCCTCTATAAAACGCAGAGGATTCCTCGGTTGACCCCTGAAGAGAACCTCGTAGTGGACGTGCGGCCCCGTGCTGCGACCGCTATTGCCGAGCTCACCGACCTTTTGGTGCAGCTTCACCCGTTGTCCCTGTTGTACCGTAATGCGGTTAAGATGTGCGTAACGCGTCATGAAGCCATTGCCGTGATCGATTTCGACGACCCGTCCGAATCCCTGGCGCACCCCCGCAAACTTTACCGTCCCCGCTGCTGTGGCGGTCACCGGCGACGCCCAAGCCGCCGAGAAGTCAATGCCATGATGGCTCGCGGCGCGACCGTTGATTGGGTCGCGGCGAATTCCGAACCCGCTGGTGAATTTTCGACTAACGGTCAGTGGAGACGACAATGGGATCGAATTGACCGCATCCTGCATGTCACGAAGCTCGTCCACCATCAGCCCAGCGCGGTTCGCATGGCGGAAAAATGTCGACGACGCGCTGGAGAGATTGGACGCGTCAATGAACGGTCCCCCTTGAGCGAGCACCAGATTGGAAATCTTCGGCGGCTGAACAAGGCTCCCAGCGTCAACACCGGTGCTGGAGAGGATAGTGCGCAATTCGTCGACCTGTTTTGACGCCCGCTCTTCAAGCGACGCCAGCAACAATACCTGTTCAACATAAAGATCGGCTGATGCCGTTCGCATTTGCTGAAGGGCGGGCGCCGCCGGGCTGTTTATCGGGACCTGTGCGCCGTGAAAGCTGGCCTCCCTTGCCGCCTGACGGCGCAACAAGGAAACCCGCGATTGGCGGGGCGTGGGCTCCGACGGGGTGACGTCAATCATAACCCGGTTGCCGTTGGCGGGCTTTTGACCGTTTGGAGACCCAGCCTCAGACAGGCCTTTGGCCAGGCTTTCAAGATCGGCGTCGGCGGAGGCCTTTCTTTCCACCATGCTCTTAAGTGTTTGATGTCTCGCGGAAATTTCAGCCATTGTGGCGTCGAATTCCTGCTGCATGATCACATTGAGCGAGCTAACGTCATCATAGGCGCGCTGCGATTGGGCCAAGCGCTTGTTGAAAACAGTCTCGATTACGCGCCTGTCCCGTTCCTTGGCGACGATAATTTGTTCTTTGAAAACAACATTCACCGAGGCATATGCCACCCAAAGGAGCGCAGCGCCGATGATCGCCGCCAAAGCGATCTGCGTGCGCGCCGACATGGAGATGAAGTGAACCACACCGTCGCTGCGGTGATAAATTTGCCGCTCTTTGAACCAGCGGCTAATTACACGCTTCGACTGGCC
>CALKYG010000334.1 GCA_938003575.1 uncultured Alphaproteobacteria bacterium | reverse complement strand
ATTTGAATCTCGCCGAAACGCAAAAG
The DNA here is from genome assembly GCA_938003575.1 of uncultured Alphaproteobacteria bacterium. GTDB lineage: Bacteria > Pseudomonadota > Alphaproteobacteria > Caulobacterales > Parvularculaceae > Amphiplicatus. The sequence continues at coordinate 2,402 of CALKYG010000334.1, read as the reverse complement.
CTCGCCAAGAAAAAATAGGCCGCCGGCGTTATTACGCCGCGCCGGCGGCGGCCTCTGGATTTGCGCTGATAAAAGGCGTTTCATCCGCCTTGACGGTAGGCTGTCTCGGCCGCGACGGATCGCGGGCGGGGCGGCCGGCGTTGCAACGATAACCCTATGGAGAGGGACGGATGAAAATAACAACAATGCTCACAATCGCATCGGCGACTGCTGCAATCGGCCTTTCGCCGGCGTTCGCCAAACCCGACAATGAAAACGCGGCCGAAACCTCGTCTGGTTCCGGCTGCCTCGTGCGCGACGCTAACGGCGCCTATCATTACGACGCGGAATGCGATTGGCATCTCGTCGTAAAGCGCAACAAGGACGGCAGCCTCAAATTCTTCTCCTATCAGGACAAGGGCCAGCTTCCCGAGGACGCGCCCCATCCCGACAAGGCGGACAAGTCCTCGCATCCCTGGCCGGGCTGCGGCGCCGACATCAACGAAGTGACGACGCCGAGCGGGCAATATTCCTCCGATTGCCGCTACGGGAAATAGTCTCGAAACGGATGAATGAACCGGAACGCCCCCGCCGGCGCGGGGGCGTTTTGTTTGCGCGTCAGCCGCGGGCCTTGCCCGCCATGCAGATCGCGACCGCCGTCAGGCTCTGGGCGGCGACCTCTTCCAAATCGGCGGGGTTGAGCCCGTATTTCGTAATGATCCTCATCGCGTCGGCGCGCGCTTTTGTCTCCGCCGCGCGGGCGGCTTCCTTGTCGCCCGACTTTCTCGCGATCTCATGCGCGAAGCTCGCCGGCAGCAGGACCGCGGCGATTTCCATCTGGCGCGGTGAGAATTCCGTCGACAGTTTCTTGTCCGCGCATTGGCAGAGCTTCGGCACGCGCGCCTTCATCGCGCCAAGCATGGCGCGCTCCGCCCCGCCGACATTCTTCGCCTTCATCCCCGCGATCTCGGCGTCGATCGAGGCCGCATAGGTCGTGGCGCAGGCGGCGGCGAAGGCGGAACTTTCTTCCGTTTTCTTTTCCGTCGAGGGCGAACAGCCGGCGAGGGCGAGGGCGGCGATCATCAAGGCGCGCATGGATTGTCTCCCTTTTTCGCGCCGGAGTTTGCGGGAGAAGGGTCAAGATAGGATTTAACCTATCCCGGTCCGCGAGGCAGGTTCTGATCCGCCAGTATTCCTGAAAAGTAGCAAGTTAAAGCCTGGCACCTTACGTCGTTGAGGCGAGCACAAATTTGCTCGTTATGTCGGAACCACCCTTTGACGAGTAATGATGTACTCACCTTCGTCTGTAGGAATTCTGTCAACGAGCGTATCGAGCTTCCGATTTCGATGATTGCGAACAAATCGGACGACCCACTCCTCATTCGTTGAACAAAAGATTAATTTGTCAGCACACCAAACAACTGACCTGTTAAAAGCTCTCACCGTGTCTTTATTGATTTTTTTGTACGCGAAAGAGAATTTATCAAACCTAAGCTCTGTATTGCCACGTTCGTGAATATTCAAGTTAATACGCACTGCAATATCAGGTGCAAGTGGAAAAATTCTATTTTGGACTCTGGGGTCTGGCGAGAGCTCAAATCCAGTAGGAAAGTCAGAAGATATAAAAGGCGCAACTTTGGCGTCTGTTTTCAAAATCTCCCAATGCGCGTTGCCAAAACGCGTTGCAAGTTCTCTAAAATTTGTTGTGCCAACAGCTTGGGGAAATCGTGGATCGATATCTAGTTCGATCGTGCCATTTTCAATTACTTCAGAAAGCGACGCCGCTCCCAATGATTTTGGAGGGGGAGGAAATTCTCCATTTGCGTCACCAGCGCGTATTAGCCCTTCCACAGACGCACGTAACGTGCCGCTTTGCAACGAGCGGCCTTTTGGGGAGCAGATTGATATTGATGTAATCAGGCCGGAAATAACGAATACATCGTTTGCCGCAATTTTTCCGCAGCGAAAATTGTTGACCGCTTGACGGTAGTGCGGTTCGATCTCTTTTAAGACTACTTCGATAGCCCGCTGGTGGAGGAGATGCTTGTTGGTATTATGTTCATCGCCTCTGCAGAGGTCTTTTGGATGGGCACCAAAAGTGCTTTGATCAGATTTACGAACAACGAAAATCCTGGAGCCAAGTTCTTCAACGATAAATTGAGAAAGGTAGGTTTGGGGAATATAGTGATCCAGGGCCAAGCTATTTATTCTCCCCTAAATATCCAACTCATCCCTCACAAAGCTGGCGTTCTCCTGAATGAACTGGAAGCGGGCTTCCGCTTTCTTGCCCATCAGGCGGTCGACGAGGGATGAGGCTTCGTCTTCCTTGTCCTCGGCGATGACGACGCGCGCCAGTGACCGCGTTTCAGGGTTCATCGTCGTTTCTTTCAATTGCGCCGGCATCATTTCGCCGAGGCCCTTGA
>CALKYG010000333.1 GCA_938003575.1 uncultured Alphaproteobacteria bacterium | reverse complement strand
AGCCGCGAATGATGAAGTTCGTCTGCGACGAGTTCTGCAGCTGGCTGATGCGCAAGCTCGGCACCATCGTCTGCAGGTCGAACAAATCCTGCACATTCGATTGCTCGATCGCACGGTCGTCGACGACCGAGACTGCGACGGGCACTTCCTGCAACGTCTGCTCGCGCTTCGTCGCCGTGACGACAATTTCGTCGTCCTGCGCGAAAGCAGAAGTCGCTGCGATAGTCGTTATCGCAACGCTGCACATTAGTCGCGCCGTTAATTTCGAGGCCAGTTTTAAACGTTTCATTTGAATTCCCCTTCGTTGTGATTCTTCGTGATTCTTAGGCAAATGCTTCCACGCCGACAAGTGGGCGCTTCGAGTTATTTCTTTTCAAGTCGAAACCAGGAGCGAGGCGGACTGCGAGCCGGCGACCGGAAGAGAACGTTTGCGCCTCCCGGAAGGGGTTCCCGGGAGGCGCACAAGCGCTTGATCAGTTCAGGGAAGATCAAGCGCCAGTAGTAATGTTGAACCGCGACGGATGTCATGAATCACCGTCCGTCGAGTGAAAAAAAGCCCCCCCGGGGTTCTCCCGGGGGGCAGGTGGAACGCCAGCAAGGGAGGTTGCGGCGCTCTTTACGAGGCAAAAACTGCAGGCTGCCTTGGCGACCGGATTGTCTTCGCTTTCCTGCCAGGCGATGCAGTCGACGAAGGCGAGGCGCCGGCCGATTTTTGCGATGCGGGCGCGCGCAAAGAGCGGCGCGAGCTTTGCGGATTTCAGATAGTCGACATTGATGTTGATCGCTTCGCTGTCGCCGTCGGGGGGAAGAGCGCCGTGCAATTCATGATGGGCCGCGATTTCAAGAAAAGTCGAAACGATGCCGCCGTGCAGCGCCTTGATCAGCGGATTGCCGACATGCGCGTCGCCGGGCGCGATCGCGTAGATCCGTCCGTCACTGGTTTCCCGCACGGTGAAACAGAGCCAGCTGGAAAGCGGCGACTCGGCAAGCGCGGTCATCGCGCGAACGCCTCCCGGTCGAATGCCGGGAAGTCAGGTCCCGAGCTGCCGATCATGAAGGCGCCGGTCGCGCTGGCGAGCGGTCGTCCGTCATAATCGACGATCTCCCCGCGCACTCTTGCGACCGGTTCGTCAAGCGCATGACACTCGGCGGTGCAGATAATTCTTTCGCCGATTTCGACCGGGCGGAGATACTCGGTCCTGAGATTGATCGTCGCGATCGCTTTCGGCGTTTGAAGCCTTGCGAACACCGCAAAACCGAAGAAGGTGTCGAGGATGATCGTATAGGCGCCGCGATGCGCAAGATTGCCGGTCGCCGCCTGAGAGAAGACCTCCGGAATTGTTGCAATGACGGAGACGCCGTCGGCATCGACTTTCGTCGGCTTCATGCGCAGGGCGGCGAACAGATGATGGGAACCTGAAAAGAAAGTTTCCATCACGCCCGTCCAATTGGAGGAGACGGGCGGCGTCGAAATTGGTTTTGGGACCGTCCCGATCATGATCTCTATTTCCGCCGCTCCGCCTTGCGCTGCACCCGGCGCAGGGGATCGAGCGTCGCGTCCGCCTTGGGTTCGGCCGGCTCCGCGGCGAGTTCCAGAAGATTCGATTTTGCGACGGCCAGCGCTTCGACGAATTCCTCGAAGCGGCGCTCGGACAGGCCCTTGAACGCATCGGCGTAAAGGGTGTCGGCTGCGGATTTTAAATCCTCGATCAGCGGCAGGATCCTGTCCGTCAGGAAGACGAGATTGGCGCGGCGGTCGCCCGGCGCGGGCGCGCGCCGGACCCAGCCGCTCTCTTCCAGCCGGTCGATCAGGCGCCCGAGGGGCGCCGGCTCCATATCAAGTTCATTGGCGAGGGCGCGCTGGGTGCGGCCGTCGTCGCGATAGAGGTGGGCGAGGACGAACCACTGCGCGCGGGTCAGCCCGATATGGCGGACGCGCCGGTCGAACGCGACGCGCAGGAGGCGCGCCACATCCTGCAGGAGGTAGCCCGGATTCCGGGTCAGTTCAGCTCTTTTCCTGGCCATGGTTGATCCGGTTTCCCTATCCATGCTTATAGTATCCTTAGTTATTAAATGCCAAGTTAGCAAGCGCCAGCGGCAGGTCCGCGGCTGCGCTGCGGCCGGGAGTTCAAGAATGGGTTTCCTTCGAAGTCTGGCGCGTTTGGGGCTGGTGATGATTGCGGCCTTGCCTGGCGCCTGCGGCGGAACGGCGGTCGAGAAGCCGGCCGAACCGTCGCAAACGAGCGCGCCAGCCGAACCTGCCGGGGAGGCGGTCCGTGTCAGCGTCGTGAAGGCGACGCCGGCGACTATTGAAGGCAAGGTCGTCGCCACCGGAACGATCGGCTCAAAGCAGACAAGCAATATCGGACCCCTCGTCGCCGGCGTCGTCGAGAAGATTTACGTCAATGTCGGCGACCACGTGCGCAAGGACGATCCGTTGTTCCAGACCCGCACTGCGCTCTACGAGCGCGAGGCCGAGGAAGCGAAAGCCAATCTCGCCTTTGCGCAGGCGCAGCGCGACAATGCGCGCCGCGCCCTCGACCGCATGAAGAAGCTCGCGGAGGACGGTTACGCCGCGCAGGCGAAGCTTGACGATGCGCAGACCGCCTTTGATGTCGCCGCCGCCGACGTCGCCAAGAGCCAGGCGGCGCTGAAAACGGCGCGGCGCAATCTTGATGACACCATCGTGCGCGCGCCCTTCGATGGAACAATCACGAAAAGATTCAATGACGAAGGCGTTTACCTGACAAATTCATTCCGCGGCGGCACGGAGAATGCGGTGCTGCAGATTCAGGAAAACCATATCGTCGTCGCCGTGGTCTTCGCGCCGGAACAGCATCTGAAATCGTTGCGGCTGAAGCAGAAGGCGCTTGTTTAT
>CALKYG010000332.1 GCA_938003575.1 uncultured Alphaproteobacteria bacterium | reverse complement strand
TTCGGCGCGACGGCGTTCGCTTTCGGGTTCGCTTTCGAGACCGTCGGCGATGCGCAGCTGGCCGCCTTCAAAGCGGATCCGGCGAACAAGGGAAAACTGATGACAAGGGGGCTTTGGGCCTGGACGCGGCATCCCAATTATTTTGGCGACGCCTGTGTCTGGACAGGACTAACGATCATCGCCCTTGAAAGCCCCTATGGTTGGACGGCCCTATTATCGCCGATCGTCATGACGCATTTCCTCGTCAACATCTCGGGGAAAGCCCTTCTTGAACGCGGCATGGAGAAGAAATACCCGGAATACGCCGCTTACAAGAAATCAACGAGCGGATTCTTTCCCCTTCCGCCGAAACGCGCCTGAAATTAGAAGCGTCCGCCGGAGATGGACGACGCTTAAGACGAAGAAAGCGGCAAGCCCTTATTGCACGAGCTTGACGCTTTGCCCGGCTTTGAGATCGTTGGCGCCGCGCAGTCCGTTGAGGACGAGAAACCGCTCATCCTTCGCCGTTGGGAATGACGTCTTCGCCGCTAGACTCGCAATCGTGTCTCCTGCTCGCACGGCGACGACATTGACCTTTTCAGGCTTTGGAACCTGAACCGAGTTCGGGTCAATCGTTGTCAGCGAGGCCACTGAGTTGTTGATCGCCTGCTGCAGGCGCGCCGTATCGTTCGCCGGCGTCACCCAAAGGAAAATATATTTCGTCGTCCCGTCCCAATTGATGACGAAGGCCTCCACATCCACAACGCCGCTTTGCGTCTGTGCGCGGGCCGCGCCGAATGCTCCCTGACGGTTGTTAACCGTAATGTTCCGGGCTGGCGCGAGATTGACGCCCAGCGACTGTGAGATTGCGCCTTCAATGAGCGCGGCGGGCGTTTCCGTTCCTCTTGTCGCCGAAAACTGCATCTGCCCGCCGGTCTGCGAGCGTCCAATGACGGCTGATGCGGTGTTTGTCAGTTTGAACTCGGGGGGCGCTGAAAAGGCGAGCCCCATGCCGGGATGGATGAACTCGTTTCCATTGCGGATAAAGCCCTGTTTCATCGGATCATCGCCGTAAAGCATGCCGTTGATCATCGACATATAGGCGGCGCGGCTGCGATCGCTCGAGACGGCGCCGGCCGCTGCGACGGCCTGCGCTTCCGCCGCCGCACGCTTGACGCGATCAGCCGAATTCGGGTGCGTCGACAGGAATTCCGGCGGGCGCGAATTGACGCCTGCAATCTTCATTTCAATATCCGTCCACCGACCCAACGTATCGAGAAAATCGGCCTGCGCCGTCGGATCGTAACTGGACTTCGCAAGCAAGCGGACGCCGATGAGGTCCGCTTCGTATTCCTGGTTGCGCGAATATTTCAGGAGATACAGCTGGCCGAGCTGGTTCGCCATCTCCATGCCCTGCTGGCTACCCGTCAGTATTCCGACGATTGCGGCGCCGATCCCTGTCATGTTTGACCGGCTGACGCGTTCGGCCGTATGGCGCGCGTAGACGTGGCCGAGTTCGTGCCCAACAACGCCGGCGAGCTCCGCTTCGGAATTGGCGAGTGCGAGGAGTCCCCGAGTGATGTAGACATGGCCGGGCAACGCGAATGCGTTGACCACCGGACTGTCCAGCGTTGTGACGACAATTTCCTCGTTCGGATAATCGCCGGCCGCGATGAGCCGCCGCGCAACGCCGTCGACATAGGACTTCAATCTGGCGTCATCGATCTCGCCGCCGAACTGCGCGACGATCTGGGGATGCTGCTGCTCGCCAAGCGCTTTTTCCTGTTCGCGCGAAAGACCGAGCGGTCCTCCGGTTGACGCGCAGGATGTCACGACGGCCGCCGCACCAGCGACCAGCGCCTTTCCTAGCGTACGCCATATGCGCAATGATTTCCCAGTAAATACAGGGACTTTAACTGACATCTTCCCCTCCTGGATGCGATTCCCCTGACCGATGAAGCAACGCCGCCACCCCTTCCTGCACCTTCTATAGCGCAAATGCGCCGCCCCGCACGTAAAAAAGGCGGGGCGTCGACCGCCCCGCCTTTGACTTCGCTGCGGCGCCAAAATCGTCAGGAGACGCCAAAGAGGCCTTGCGCCGCCACCATAGCGAACAACATCGGGATCGAGAGCACG
>CALKYG010000331.1 GCA_938003575.1 uncultured Alphaproteobacteria bacterium | reverse complement strand
AAAACGGCAAGCGCCGCGTCGTCGTGCAGGCCAATGTCCGCGGCCGCGACCTCGGGTCATTCGTCACCGAAGCGCAGTACCAAGTGGAGCGCGACGTCGCCTTGCCGACGGGGACATGGCTCGTCTGGGGCGGACAGTTCGAGAACCTGAAAAGCGCCTCGCAACGCATTTCGGTCGTCGTCCCGGCCGCGTTCGCACTCATTTTTGCTCTCCTCTATATGGCGCTCGGAACCATGCGCGCCGCCGGCGCCGTCTTCTCGGCCGTACCGCTGGCGCTCGCCGGCGGCGTCTTCACCCTGGCCCTGACCGGCATGCCGTTCTCGATCTCGGCGGCGGTCGGCTTCATCTGTCTCGCCGGCGTCGCCGTGCTGAACGGCCTTGTCGTCATGACCGCGATCAACGCCCGCATCGATGGCGGCATGGCGGTCGACGCCGCGATCCATGACGGCATGGCCGAACGCTTCCGCGCCGTCCTCATGACCGGGATCGTGCCCGCCATCGGCTTCGTCCCGATGGCGATCGCGCATGGCGTCGGCGCCGAGGTGCAAAAGCCGCTCGCGACCGTCGTCATCGGCGGCCTTATCACCGCGACGATCCTGACGCTGTTCGTGTTGCCGGCCATCTGCCGCCTCGTGCTGAGGCCGGCGCGCGCGAGCCGCGCCCAGAAAGAACCAGTCTTTGTGCCGCAACCGGCCCCGGCGGAGTGAGCGGGCGCTTCCATGATTCCAGGAAAGACTTCTCATGAACCGCGACAATGCCGCCGCAACGGGCGATCTCGATACGGATGAACCCGGCGCGGCAAGGGCACCGCTGAGCGCATCCGAGGAACCATCCGGTCGCGTGACCCATCCGCAACGCCGTCTCGACGACAAGGATGTCCCGAACGCGCCCGCACACGGTCATGGCCATGACCATGGCGGATGGTTCGGCCGCCATGGCGAGCTTGCCTTCGCGCTGCTTTCCGGCGCGGCCCTAATCGTCGGCTGGCTCCTCGACCGAAGTGGCGCAAACGGCGCCGCTTTGCCGCTTTTCTTCGCCGCCTATGCCTTCGGCGGCTTCTTCACGCTGCGCGAGGCGATCGAGAATCTCCGCGCACGACAGTTCAAAATCGACACGCTGATGCTGGTTGCCGCAGCCGGGGCCGCGGCGCTCGGCAGCTGGGCCGAAGGCTCGCTTCTGCTGTTCCTCTTCAGTCTCGGCCATGCGCTTGAAGAATTCGCAATGGGCCGGGCCCGGCGCGAGATCGAGGCGCTCGCGAAGCTCGCGCCGGACCGAGCCAATGTCCGCAGCGGCGGCGCGATCAAGCATGTGCCGATTGAAGAGCTCAACGTCGGCGACGTTGTCGTCGTCAAGCCGAATGAGCGGCTTCCGGCCGACGGCGTCGTCATCGCAGGAGAAAGCAGCGTCAATCAGGCGCCGGTCACCGGCGAAAGCGCGCCCGTCGACAAGCGCCCGATGACGGGCGACCCCGGCGCCGTCGAGTTCGCAAGAATATCCGCGGAGCACCGCGTTTTCGCGGGCACGATCAACGGCGCCGGCGCCATCGATGTCTATGTTGCCAAGCGCGCTGGCGAATCGACGCTCGCGCGCGTCGCGAGATTGGTCTCCGAAGCGCAGATGCAGCGCTCGCCGACTGAAAACTTCACGGAGCGGTTCGAACGTGTCCTTGTGCCGGCCGTGCTCGCGTTCGTCGGTCTCCTGCTGTTCGCGTGGGTCGTTATCGACGAGCCGTTTTCAGCGAGTTTCTATCGCGCCATGGCGGTGCTCGTCGCGGCGAGCCCCTGCGCGCTCGCGATCTCGGTGCCAAGCGCGGTCCTGAGCGGCATCGCTCGCGCCGGACGCGGCGGCGTCCTCGTCAAAGGCGGCGCGGCGCTCGAAAATCTTGGAACCATCAGCGTCGTCGCTTTCGACAAGACCGGCACGCTCACCGAAGGCAAGCCAACACTCACGGACATCGCGCCGGCCGCCGGCGTCAGAGAAACCGAACTTCTCGCGGTCGCGATCGCCATTGAAGAAAAGAGCGATCATCCGCTCGCGGCGGCGGTCGTACGCGACGGGCTTCGTCGCCTTTCAGGAGAGGAGGCGGTTCCCGCGGAAGGAGTAGAAAGCATCACTGGCAAGGGCGTCAAAGGCCGCATCGCGGGCGAGGTCGTCCATATCGGCAAGCCCGGCATGTTCGATGAAACAGACGGGCCCCCGATGCCGGCTGACCTCCAGATGGAGGCGCGCCGCCTCGAATCAGCCGGCCGCACCGTCATGGTCGTTCGGCGCGGCGCGCGATATCTCGGCGCCCTCGGCCTGCTCGATGTCGAACGCGAGTCCGCCGGCGCGGTCATCACCGATCTGCGCCGGCTTGGCGTCTGGCGTATGATCATGCTGACTGGCGACAATCAGAAAGTCGCGGACGCGATCGCGACGAAAGTCGGTCTGACCGAAGCGCGCGGCGCCTTGATGCCCGAGGACAAAGTCGCCTTCATCCGCAAGCTCCGGAGCGAGGAGGGCGCGATCGCCATGATTGGCGACGGCGTCAATGACGCGCCAGCGCTCGCCGAAGCGACGGTCGGCGTCGCCATGGGCGCCGCAGGCTCCGATGTCGCGCTTGAAACCGCCGACGTCGCATTGATGGCGGACGATCTGAGGCACTTGCCCTTCGTTCTCGGCCTCAGCCGGCAGACGAGCGCGATCATCAAGCAGAATCTCTGGGCGAGCCTCGGCGTCGTCGCCCTTCTCATTCCAGCGACGATCTTCGGCCTGAATATCGGCGCCGCCGTCGTCGTCCACGAAGGCTCGACGCTGCTCGTGGTCGTCAACGCGCTCAGATTGCTCGCGTATCGGGCCGACTCTCTGACAGTTCCCGCATAGCCGCCTTCGCATTTGTTACAAGGTCCGCCGCCATGCGTGCAGCCGCGCATTCGCGCGCCAGGAATTCGAGCAGCGCGCGGACGGAGGGGAGCAGCCCGCGCCGCGAGGGGAAGACAGCGTGGACGATTCCGGCCTTCGGACGCCATTGCGGAAGGACGCGAATGAGGCTGCCCGCCGCGACATCCTCATAGATCATGACGGTCGGCAATTGCACGACGCCGACGCCGCCGAGCGCGGCCTCGCGTAAGGCCGCCATGTCGTCGGTGACGAGCCTCGGCTTGTGCGCAACGATTGCGGTCTCGCCGCCCGCCCGTTCGAGCCGGAATACATGATCGCGATCGGCGCGCGCTTGATCGAGGGTCGGCAGTGCGGAAAGATCCGCAGGCGAATGAAGCGCGCGCGGGATGAGCGAAGGGCTCGCGACCACGCATTGCGTGCTCTCGTCGAGCTTTCTCATCACGAGATCGGTCGGCTCCAGCGGCGGGAAGCGCACGCGAATGGCGACGTCGAAACCTTCGGCGATGACATCGACGCGGCGATGTGTGCTGTCGAGTTGGAGATCGACGCCCGGATGCTCTTTCATGAAGCGCGCGAAGAGCGCGCCGAACTGGAAGGCGATGAGTGCGGTCGGGCACGCGACGCGTAAGGAACCTCGCGGCTCTGCGCTCGCTTCGGCGATCACTTCTTCGGCGGCTTGCGCCTCGATCAGCATGGCGCGGCAGCGGTAGTAGAACTCGCGGCCGATTTCGGTCACCGAAAAGCGCCGCGACGAGCGCTGGATCAGGCGCACGCCGAGGCGTTCTTCGAGTTCCTGAAGGCGCCGGCTCAGCTTCGACTTCGGGACGCCGAGGGCCCGGCCGGCAGCCGCAAATCCGCGATGATCCACCACTTGGACGAAGTAGTAGAGGTCGTTGAGATCCTGCATCGTCCTATGAATAGGACGTAGCGTCTGAATTCGCAATCTTCTTGTGTCAGCGTCCCGGCGTTATCTCCCGTCCAACGGCGGCTTTGGATGCAACGGAAAATGGCCATGACCAAGAAAATTCTCGCCCGCTTGGGCAACAACCGCCGCCACTGGGTCGGCGACGGCTTTCCGGTGCGCTCGCTTTTTTCCTATTCGAGCCATGGCGCGCGCGTCAGCCCGTTCCTTCTTCTCGATTATGCGGGACCGCATTATTTCGAACCCGCCGATCACCCGCGCGGCGTCGGTGAGCATCCCCATCGCGGCTTTGAAACCGTCACCATCGTCTATGACGGCGAAGTCGAGCATCGCGACTCGGCCGGCAATGGCGGCGTTATCGGTCGCGGCGACGTGCAGTGGATGACGGCGGCAGGCGGCATTCTCCATGAGGAGTTCCACTCCAAAGGCTTCACCAAATCCGGCGGGCCGTTCCGCATGGTGCAGCTCTGGGTGAACCTTCCCGCCAAGGACAAGATGGCGCCGGCCCGCTATCAGAGCATTCTGAACAGCGACATTCCCGTCGTCGAACTCAGCGAGGGCGCGGGCACCGCGCGCATCATCGCCGGCGAATTCGGCGCCGCCAAAGGTCCGGCGAAGACCTTCACGCCGGTCAATGTCTGGGATCTCCGGAACAACGGCGGCGCGGACGTGGCGATTGATTTGCCAGAAGGACATACGGCGATGCTGGTCGTCTTGAGCGGACATGTGACGGTCAACGGCGCGGAAGGCGCCGGCGAAGCAGAAGTCGTTCTTTTCGACCCTGCGGGGACGAACGCGATGGTTCACGCCGACGGCGATGCGACGCTCCTCGTCCTCACCGGCGAGCCGATCGACGAGTCGATCGTAGGCATGGGTCCCTTCGTCATGAACAGCGAAGCGGAGATCCGTCAGGCGTTCGAAGATTTCAACAACGGCAAGTTCGGCGCGATGGCTGCGTGACTTGATCCCGGCGCATCATGGCGCCGGGATTTTTTTCGCTGACTGAGCAAATCGCCCGACCAGCCTCGCGATCAACAAGGGAGAACCGCTTATGACCGCCATCGTCGGAATCGCCGGAAGCCTGCGGCGCAAATCCTTCAATCTCGGGCTGCTGAAGGCCGCCGCCGAAATAGTGCCAACAGGCGTCAGCTTCGATGTACGGACGATTGACGCCATTCCCCTCTACAACGCCGATGTCGAGGCGGCGGAGGGCCTGCCGCCCGCGGTCGCCGCGCTCAAAGACGCGATCGCCGCGGCGGACGGCGTCATTCTCTCGACGCCGGAATACAACAACGGCATTCCGGGCGTCTTCAAGAACGCCATCGACTGGGCCTCGCGCCCGGCCGAGGATATCGGCCGCGTCTTCGGCGGAAAGCCCGTTGCGCTGATCGGCGCCTCGCCCGGCGGCTTCGGCACCATCCTCGCGCAGGACGCCTGGCTTGCCGTCCTGCGCACGCTCGGCATGAGACCGTGGTTCGAAGGGCGCTTGATGGTGTCGCGCGCCGGCGGTCTCTTTGATGCGGACGGCACTCTTGCCGACGAGGCGATGCGGACGCGCCTCAGGGACTTCGTCGCAGGCTTTGCCAGCTTCATCGAAGGACGGTCGAAAAAATAACCGCGTTCCGCAAATCGAAGAAGGGAGACACTGTGAAACATTCAATCGCGACCATCGCCGCTTCAGTCGCCATCATCGCCCTATCCGCCTGCGCGCCGACCGGCGCCAACCAAAGTCCCGCGTCGAAGATCGGAACGAGAACTGCGGAGCAGGAAAAGAACCTCGCAACATTCGACGACCTCGATTTCAAGGTCTACAGCGGCCAGAAGTGGGACGAGTTTCACAAGAGCCACGCCGAGGACATCGTGGTCCACTATCCGGACGGCAGCACGACGACCGGCTTGCCCGAGCATCTTGAAATGCTGAAGCCCCAATTTGTCTTTGCGCCCGATACGGTGATCAAGGAGCACCCGATCAAACTTGCCGACGGCGACTATACCGCAGTGCAGGGGTTCATGGAGGGGACGTTCTCCGCGCCGATGCCTCTGGCAAACGGCAGCGTCATCGAGCCGACCAGAAAGAAATTCAAACTCGGCATGCTGACCGTCGGCCGCTGGGAGAACGGCGTGATGGCGGAGGAATGGCTCTACTGGGACAACCAGGCGTTCATGAAGCAGATCGGACTTGCCGAGTAAGCCGAGTGCGGCACGGCACGCGACGAGCCAACCGCGCCATGCATTTACAAATCAGTCAAGAAAGACAGAGCAGTGCAACCTACTCTCTATATTCCCCATGGCGGCGGCCCGTGCTTCTTCATGGACGATCCCCAAGGCGTCTGGACCGGAATGGCGGCGTTCCTGCGCGGCTATCCTAGGGATCTCCTGGCGCGGCCGAACGCGATCATCGTCGTCTCTGCGCATTGGGAGACCAAGGGCTTTGCCTTCGGCGCCGCGTCGCGCCCGACGATGATCTACGACTATTCCGGCTTTCCGCCGCACACCTATCAACTGAAGTATCCGGTTGCTGGCGCGCCGGCGCTCGCCGCGCGGGCGGCGGAGTTGCTGAGGTCGAAAGGACTCGAAGCCTCGATCGATGACGCGCGCGGCATCGACCACGGCCTCTTCATTCCGATGATGGTGTCTTTTCCGGAGGCCGACATTCCGATGATCGAAATGTCGGTCGAGAAAAGCTTCGATCCGCGTCTTAACCTCGACGCCGGCAAGGCGCTCGCCCCATTGCGCGCGGAAGGCGTCCTCATCGTCGGCTCCGGTATGAGCTTTCACAATATGCGCGGCTATGGCGATCCCCGCTTCACCGCGCCGTCCGAGGAATTCGATCATTGGATCACGGCGGCGGCAGAGAGCGACCCCGACAAGCGCGAAGCGCTGCTCGCATCGTGGAGCGACGCGCCTTCCGGGCGCCTCTCTCATCCGCGCGAGGAGCATCTCCTTCCGCTCATGGTCGCCGCCGGCGCGTCTAGAGGCGAGGGCCGGCGTATTTATTCCGAGCGCGTCATGCAAACCGCGATCTCGGCGTTTCGCTTCGATTGAGGATTTGGTCACTGCTCGCTCGTTCTGCCGGCCCGTCGCCCGCGGTTCGATATTGAGGGCCGAGATCGTAACCGCTGGACCGTCGGAGTTTCTGTTCGGCATCTAACTTCGCCATTACGAAACTCCAATTCCCTTGCGTCCGGCGCAGCGCGACCTCGATTGGCTTGATCTAGGCGAAGACCGCCTTCGGCTCGATCGCCTTTGACGCAACGGCAGCGTCGAACTTTTTTCCCCTGGCGGCCGAAGAGAGGCCGCCATTCCTCGCGGGAAGACAAAAAAGTCCGCCGCGCGCCGTCCTTCGCATGCGCTCCGGGTCTTCGACTGCGTCGGCGCTCGCCTTCGCCTTTTCGATCGCCATCGAGGCCGCGATGGGCGGCCCGAACAAAGAATGGAGACGAAAATGGCTACGATCGGAACCTTCACGAAAACCGGCGACGGCTTCACCGGATCGGTCT
>CALKYG010000330.1 GCA_938003575.1 uncultured Alphaproteobacteria bacterium | reverse complement strand
TGCCGAAATGGCGAATATGGCCCTTTGGCGATCGGGCCGCGCCGCGCGGATCATCAACACTCCATCCGCCGCAGGAAATAGCGGCGCCGCCGCACTCGACGATAAAATAGCGTTTTGACGCCAGGAGTTCCGGCCTCGCGCGCGTCATGGCCGGCAGCGCGTTTTGAAGGACGTCGTCCTGATACCATCCGCGATAGAGCGTTGAGTAAGACGCCGCCAGAACGCCGCTCACCGCTTGAGCATCGTCAGGCGTCGCCACGCGAAGAACCTGAGCGTCGGCGCTCACCCTTTCCCCTTTGTTTTCGTTTTGTCGGGCTTCGCGTTCTTCTCGATGAACTCAATGATAAGGCCGGCGACATCGACGCCGGTCGCGGTCTCGACGCCCTCAAGCCCCGGTGAGGAATTCACCTCCATGACCACCGGCCCGTGATTGGACCGCAGCATGTCGACGCCGCAGGCATTAAGCCCCATCGCTTTCGCCGCCGAAATCGCCGTCGAGCGTTCGGCCGGCGTAATCTTGATCTTTTCCGCTGAACCGCCGCGATGAAGGTTCGAGCGGAACTCTCCCTCTTTCCCCTTTCGCTTCATCGAGGCGACGACCTTTTCGCCGACGACGAGGCAGCGAATGTCTTCCCCGCCCGCCTCCTTGATGAACTCCTGAACAAGAATGTTCGTATTGACGCCGCCGAACGCCTGAATGATCGACTCCGCGGCGCGCTGCGTCTCGCCGAGGATGACGCCGATCCCCTGCGTCCCTTCCAGCAATTTGATGACTACCGGCGGGCCGCCGACCATCTTGATCACTTCCTCAGCCGCGCTTGTCTTGTGAGCGAACACCGTCACTGGAAGACCGATCCCCTTCCGCGCCAGCAATTGCATTGATCGCAGCTTGTCGCGGGAGCGCGAGATCGCGACCGATTCATTGACAGGATAGACGCCCATCATCTCGAACTGCCGCAGCACCGCCGTGCCGTAAAAGGTGACCGAGGCGCCGATGCGCGGAATCACCGCGTCATATTTCGGCAGGTCGCGCCCCTGATAATGGACGGACGGCCGATGCGACGTGATGTTGATGTAGCATTTGAGATGGTTGATGACTTCGATTTCGTGCCCGCGCGCCGTTGCAGCCTCGACCAGGCGGCGGTGCGAATAAAGCGCTGCGTTCTGGCACATGAGGGCGAGCTTCATCGGATCCTCGAAAAGCGTTACCGGCCGAGCAGGAAAGATCGCGCCGGATGAATGATGACGTTTTTACGCAAGGCGTCGCGGCCGAGGAGGAGACGAAACCCCATGTCGTCGCGATTGGCGAGCGAGAGTTCGATATCGCGCTCTCGCTTTCCTAACCTCAACTTCGCAAGGATGACAATCCGTTGCTGTTCGGCTCCGTTGGAGCTCTTGATTGTTCTCCGGTCATGGATGGGTGCGAGGCAATGAACTTCCGGCCGGCGCTGCTTCTGGACCGGATGAATGTAGAATTCGACATGCGGCCGACCGTCGATCACCAGTTCACGGATGCGGTGAGCGTGGATCGCTGACGTTTTCGCCCCGGTGTCGATCTTGGCGAGAATCCTACGGTCGCAAAGCGCGGGGAGTTCAACCCATTCGCGCCAGCCGATCTCCAGTCTCGGAGCCTTCTTCTTCCGCGAAAGCCGAAGCAGTTTTTTCGCCGTGCCGCCGCCCCTAGATGTGGAGCGCATGGCCGAGCGTTCTCAAAGCCGCCTCCTGCAGCGCTTCGCCTTGCGTCGGGTGCGCATGGATCGTACCGGCGACGTCTTCAAGCCGCGCGCCCATTTCGAGCGCGAGGCCGAAGGCCGCGGACAATTCCGACACGCCGCGGCCGACCGCCTGCAAGCCAAGCAGAAGATGGTTGTCCTCGCGCGCAACAGCGCGAACAAATCCATCTTCCGCCTCCATCGTCATGGCGCGGCCGTTCGCCGTGAACGGAAAGCTCGCCGTCTTTATTTTGATCCCTTGCGCCCTTGCCTCATCTGGCGAAAGGCCGCACGAAACGATCTCCGGATCCGTAAAGCAGATCGCAGGAATCGCCGCCTTGTCCCAGCGGCGATTATGGCCGGCGATGATCTCGGCGACCATTTCGCCTTGCGCCATGGCGCGATGCGCCAGCATCGGCTCGCCGGTGACGTCGCCGATGGCGTAGACGCCGCGCATCGACGTCTCGCAACGGTCGCTGATCTTCAGGCTGCGCCCGTTCATTTCGAGGAAGAGCTTTTCAAGGCCCCACCCATCGGTGAGCGGCTTTCTTCCGACGGTGACAAGCACCTTGTCGGCCGGAACAGTTTCCGCTTTCCCGTTCTGTTCGATCTCAAGCGCCTTGCCGTCTTTGGAAAGCCCTTTCGCCTTCGCGCCGAGAATGACGGCGACGCTGAGATCCTTCAGGCGCTTGGCGACCGGCTTCGTCAATTCCGCGTCATAGGTCGGAAGAATGCGGTCCATCGCCTCGATGACGGTCACTTTTGAACCAAACTTGGCGAACGCGATGCCGAGCTCAAGGCCGATATAGCCGGCGCCGACGATCGCAAAATTCTTCGGCGCCGCGTCGAGCGCGAGCGCGCCTGTCGAGGATATGACATTGCCGCCGAACTTCATGAACGGAAGCTCGACTGGAACGGAGCCCGTCGCAATGACGATGTTTTGCGCGCGAATGCGCTGAACGCCGTCGGCCGTCTTCACATCGACGGTTTTGCCGTCAAGGAATGTCGCCCACCCTCTGATTATCCTCACCTTGTTCTTCTTCAGGAGTCCGCCGACGCCGGTCGTCAGGCGTTTGACGATGCCGTCTTTCCACGCGACGGTTTTTGAAAGGTCCAGCTTGGGCTTTCCGGCCGAAATGCCGAGCGCCGACGAGTTGGCGAAATGCGTCGCCTTCTCGAATTCATCCGCCGCGTGAATGATCGCCTTCGACGGAATGCACCCGACATTGAGGCACGTCCCGCCAAGCGCCTCGGCGTCGACCACGATCGTATCGAGGCCGAGTTGGCCCGCCCTTATCCCGGCG
>CALKYG010000329.1 GCA_938003575.1 uncultured Alphaproteobacteria bacterium | reverse complement strand
GGACGCAGGAAGACAGCCGGAACATCCAGAAAATCTACAATCCGATGAGCGCCGAACAGCTCGCCGCGATTGCGCCCAAGTTCAACTGGAGCGTGGCGCTTGAGGGGCTCGGCCTTTCGTCGGTCCCGACATTCCTTGTCGCCCAGCCTTCGGCCCTTACGAAAGAGGCTGAACTCTTCGCAGCGGCGGATCCGGCTTTCCTGAAGGACTGGCTGGCCTTCCATTTCATCAACGGCCACGCGCAGTTCCTGTCCAGGGACTTCGACGACGCGAATTTCGATTTCTTCTCGAAAACGCTGCGCGGCGTTGAGGAAAAGCGCGAGCGGTGGAAGCGCGGCGTCAACCAGATTGACGCGTCGCTCGGCGACGCGGTCGGCCAGATTTACGTTCAAAGACACTTCCCGCCCGAGAACAAGGCGGCGATGGACGGTCTCGTCAAGAACCTGATCGACGCGTTCAAGGAACGGCTTGAACAGAACGAGTGGATGGACGAAGAGACGCGGCAGCAAGCGCTGCTGAAGCTGTCGACGTTCGAACCGCGCATCGGCTATCCGACGAAGTATACGGATTATTCGATCCTGGAGATATCGGACGACTCGCTTTTTGAGAATGCGCTCGCACTCTCCGAATTCGGGTGGCAGGACCAGATCCGCGAACTCGGCAAGCCGGTCGACCGCGAACGCTGGGGCTACCCGCCGCAGACGGTCAACGCCTCCTACAATCCGCTGCTCAACCAGATCACTTTCCCCGCCGGCATTCTGCAGCCGCCGTTCTTCGACCTGGCGGCGGACCCGGCCGTCAACTACGGCGCGATCGGCGCGGTCATCGGCCACGAAATCGGCCATGGTTTCGACGACCAGGGCCGGGAATTCGATGAAAAGGGCCGCATCCGCAACTGGTGGACCGAGGCGTCAAACGAAGCGTTCAAGGCGAAGACGGCCCGCCTCGGCGCCCAGTATGACAGCTATGAGCCGCTTCCGGGCGCCCATATCAGCGGCGAGCTGACCATGGGCGAGAACATTGGCGACCTCGGCGGCCTTCAGATGGCCTATGCCGCCTATCACCGCTATCTCGACCAGACCTCCGGCGGAAAGGCCCCGGTCATCGACGGCCTGACCGGCGACCAGCGGTTCTTCCTCGCCTGGGCGCAGGTCTGGCAGGGCAAATACCGTGAAGACGAAGTTCGCCAGCGGCTGGAGACCGATCCGCACAGCCCGCCCTATTTCCGGATTAACGGGCCGGTTCGCAATCTCGACGCCTGGTACGAGGCTTTCGGCGTGACGCCGGAAGACGATCTTTACCTGCCGCCGGAAGAGCGCGTCCGCATCTGGTGAGGAAAAGGGCGCCTTGAAGGAAAGGGCCCCTCGCCTTATTTAAAGCGCATGGGAAATGGTGGCAGCCGCCTGCAAAACGCAGGCGGCTGCGCCTTTCTTTTGACTCTGTCGAAGCTGACGGATGGGTTGAATGGAAAAGGTTCCGATGACTGCCGCCGGGTACGCCCGGCTTGAAGAAGATTTGAAGCGGCTGAAAAATGTCGAACGCCCGGCCGTGATCCAGGCGATTTCGGAGGCGCGGGCCCATGGCGACCTTTCCGAGAACGCCGAATATCACGCCGCCAAGGAACGTCAGGGCTGGATCGAAGGCCAGATCCTCGAGCTTGAGGACAGGTTCTCGCGCGCCGAGGTCATCGACATCTCGAAGCTCGCCGGCGACACCGTCAAATTCGGCGCGACAGTCACCCTGATCGACGAGGAAACCGACCAGAAAAAGACCTGGCAGATCGTCGGCGACTATGAGGCGGATGTGAAATCCGGCAAGATTTCAATCTCCTCCCCCATCGCCCGGGCGCTGATCGGCAAGAGAAAAGGCGATTCCGTCGAGGTTACGGCCCCGGGGGGAGCGAGATCCTATGAGATCGGCAAGGTTCAGTTCGTCTGACGCCTTGACTTAACGGGCTTGGGCAGTATTTTCCGCCGCTCGAAATTCAGGGAACAGGGCCATGGCCAAGCCGACCACCGTCAAGATCCGCCTCAACTCGACCGCGGACACCGGCTTCTTCTATGTGACGAAGAAGAACTCGCGCACGATGACCGAGAAGCTCGTACTGAAGAAGTATGATCCGATCGCGAAGAAGCACGTCGAATTCAAGGAAGGCAAGATCAAGTAAGGTCGCCTTCCTTCGACCCGAAGCAGAGCCGCCCTCCGGGCGGCTTTTTGTTGTCTGACATTTACGCGCGGCGCACTCGCACGGCCGGAGCGGGCTCAGGCGGCCGCCGCGTGAATGACCCGGTTGCGCCCGCCGGTTTTCGCGACATAGAGGGCTTCGTCGGCGCGCTTGATCAGTTTCTGGCCGGTGTCGTCCTTGGGGCCGTTCGCGGTCGACGCGATGCCGATTGAGACCGTGACGCTGATCTCGTCGCGCCCGCCGTTCAGCGTCACCTTGTGGTCTGCGATTTCCTGGCGCAGCCGCTCGGCCACGATCGCGGCGAAATCAAGATCGGTGTCCGGCATGGCGATGAGAAACTCCTCGCCGCCGTACCGGCATGCAAGGTCAATCCCGCGAACGGAATTGCGGATGCGCTCCGCGACTTCCTGAATGACCTTGTCGCCAATATCGTGCCCGTGGGTGTCGTTGATCGGCTTGAAATGGTCGATGTCGAGAATCATCAGCGACAGCGGGCGGCCGGTCCAGTAGGCCCGATCGAACATCCCTGAAAGATGGCTCGCCAGATAGCGCCGGTTGTAAAGGCCGGTCAGCTGGTCGGTCACAGCCATCTCAAGGCTCGCCTCAAAACTTGAGCGCAGCTGGTCGATATAGCGTTTTCGCCGGATCTGGGTTGCAACGCGAGCCGTCAACTCATTCTTGTCTACAGGCCGCGCCAGATAGTCGTTCACGCCGATATCGAGCGCGCGGACCAGCTTTCGCGTGTCCCCTTGACGGACAATGGCCAGCAGCGGCGTCAGCCGGGTTTCTTCAAACGATCTTATTGAAGAGCAAAGCCGCAGCGGGTCCATTTTCTCGATCGACATGTTGACGACCACAAGGTCGAAGTCGCCGCTCTTCGCGCGGGACAGCGCGACTTCCGGGTCGGTCTCCATTGACACTTCATGCTGCTGGCCCAGCAGGCTTTTGACGCGCTCGGCCTGTTCCGGCTGATCGTCGATCAGGAAAATGCGCGCCTTGTCCGAACTCGGCGCTTCGTTCAGGTCGATGGCGCCGACAACGCCCATGGACTTCCCGGTCGCGTAGCGCATGCGCAGTTCGTCAGTCATCATTTTGAGGCGCGTCAGGCTTCTGACCCGGGCGAACAAGGCGACATCCTCGACCGGTTTCGTCAGAAAATCATCCGCACCCGCCTTCAATCCGGCGACACGGTCAGCCTGTTGATCAAGCGCCGTCACCATGACGATTGGAATATGCGCGGTTTCGGGCGTCGACTTGATGATGCGGCAAGCTTC
>CALKYG010000328.1 GCA_938003575.1 uncultured Alphaproteobacteria bacterium | reverse complement strand
CCGTCAAGTTCGCCGAATCAGACGCGCCCGGCGATGCTTGTTCCAAGGGGATATATGCGGGGATATGGCGCATATATCCCCTTGACGTATGTTCGCTGATTCCCTATATTCAGCCCATGACCAAGGCGATGAACATCCAGCAGTTTTTCAGGCAGTTCCCGGACGACGACGCTTGTCTGGAACATCTGTTCCTCACCCGCTTCGGGACCGAATATCCCTGCGACCGTTGCGGCGTAATCGGCGGCTGGAAGCGCCTCGCTAATATGCCCGCCTACACCTGCAATTGCGGCAACCATGTTCACCCGATGGCCGGAACCCCCTTCGAGCGGTCCAGAACCCCGCTCCAGAAGTGGTATTACGCCATGTTTCTCTACACCACGACGCGCAACGGCGTTTCCGCAAAGGAAATCCAGCGCCAGCTTGGCGTCACTTACAAATGCGCTTGGCGCATCGCCGACCAGCTTCGCAAATACATGGCTTGGGTCGATGGCAACGCCCCTGTCGGCGGGCCCGGCCGCAAGCCTGTTGAGGCCGACAAGGCCTTTATCGGCGGCCGTGACACGCGCGGCGAGGATGACAAATCAATCGTTCTCGGCGCTGTCGAGCGCGGCGGCGAGATCATCACCCGCGTCATTCCTGATCGCCGCGAAACCACGGTCGTCATGGCGCTAGGCGAAATGGTCAATATCGGCGCTGCGGTAGCAACCGATGAAGCCAAAGCCTTCGCCAAACTGCCGGAATACGGCTACCGCCACGGCACTGTGAACCATTCAGCGGGCGAATATGTTCGCGGGCCGATCCATACGAATACGATTGAAGCCTTTCGGGCTTGGTTCAAACGCGGGATCAACGGAACCCATGTTTGGGTTTCGCAAAAGCATCTGCCGAAATATCTCGGCGAATTTGAATACCGCTTCAATCTTCGGAAGCAGGCTCACCTGATGTTCCCGCTTCTTCTGGCTTCTTTCCCGAAGCCATCGCCTCTAGCAATCGCCGAAACCGCTCAGCATCGGTCTCAATAGGATGCTCGCGCGCGAATTGATCTAACAATCCGTGCTTACGAGCCTCTTCAAGGCTTAGGTGTTTTCCGCGAGACATTAGGTATCGACGCCTTTCGGGAATATCTCTTCAATTTGCGCGCGACTGACCATTAAATCTTTATACTTAGAGCAATCGTTTTTGTCGCCGATCCGTGTATCCTTCGTGCCTTGGAATGCGTCAGTATGCAGCGCTGAAAACCACTCAAATTCGTATTCTGACCAATGGGACGGCGGTATTTTAACCCAGGGGTGGCGTTCCGATTCGCGACCCCAAACAAACACAACACCATCGCTCGCGGCTTGATGTATGCGGTCAAACGCCACTATAGCCTTGTCCGATTGTGAATTTAATCCTTCAAAAAATTCGGCAGACCATGTTTTGGTCAACATGAATCCTAATGCCATCGAAAGGGAAGTATCTCGCGTTTTTGGCGCGGCCAACATGCCTGACATTTCTGGAAATGCGGCGGGCCTGAATGAGCCGGCAAGATAGGCTATTCTGTCGTGCTCGGCGTCATCAGAAAGCTTGTCCAGTTCCGCCATCATAGACTCATTGGCGTCATTCCATGTTTCGTAAAGTGCGGTTATCTTTTCGTGCGCGCCTTTAATGAACGGGGCTCCAAAATTAACAAGGTCAACTGAAATTTGAACGTCCTTGAGGTAATCAAAATAATGCGCCTCAAAAATTTCAACCGACTTGCGCTTTGTCAGGTAACGAAGCGTGTCTGCTTGGTGGAGCCAACCTATCGGCGAAACTGGTTTAGCGTCTAAACAAGCGCATCGTCTGTGATTGCGGTCTATGCCAAATCCTACAGCCTCACCGAGGGCCGTCGCCTTGCCAACCCGGCCCTGAAAATCATCGCGCAGATACCACTTTAACTTTCTGATTGCGTCTACAGAGGGTGCAAACTTGTTCTTTGCAAACCGCCCCAATTCATTCCGCGCCACATTTTCTTCTGGAGTCTGACTCGGAACCTCCTTTGGAAGAATAAGTTCGGGCGGCAACTCCGGAGCCTTCGCGACGGCAACGGCTCCCATCGTCGCAACACCCATTGGCGACCCGCCGATCAGGGGCGCTGGCGCGCCGCCGACCAATTCGCCTCGGTCCGAAAGTTTATCTTCGTTGGCGAGAAGTTCTCTAGGAAGAACCCATTGACCCAATGCTCTACGCGCAACGTTAGTCGCCTTCCCGAGGTTGTAGGCTAAGCGGGAAACGACGCTCTCACGCCGATAAGCCAATGCATCAAGACCTAGCCAAAAGACCAATGTGAGCGCCGCAATCAATATCCATTGGGCGGTTTCATTGCTGATGAGCCCCAACATCAAGGCTGCCAACTGGTTTTCGGGAAACCAACCGAATTGGTGACAGACTTTAATGACCGCTTGAGCAAAGACGTAGCCAAGCGGTGCCGTAAGAATTTGAACCAGAGGCTTAGGAATAGGGATACCCACGGCCCATTCATGGCCGGACTCCCGACCATCCTGCGAGTCTTTTCTGCTCGCAGCGTAGACGATTCCGCCACATACGCCAAGGGGATATATGCGGGATATGGGGGGAGGGAACATTTTTGGAACAGATAGAAATATCCTTTTAGGATCAGTGCTATA